>NZ_LNII01000059.1:0-17823 GCF_001463365.1 Enterobacter sp. 50793107
CAATGAATATGGAAAGAGTTTTTACCCAGATCGATACCAATGAGCGCAATGTTTTCCATGATAGTTCTCCGAATGAAAGCCTGTCCTCAGCATAATACCGGGAAGGAGGGAGTGACCATCTCATTAAGTATCGTCAACGCCAATCACCAGTTCATTTTCCCAGCCCTGATGAAGTTTGATGGCCTGTTTTTCCAGTTCGCGGACGGTGTGCAGCACTTCACGCCCTTTTTCCAGCAGCATTTGTCCGGTGCGGGTAAAGCGGGCCCGGTGGCCAGAGCGATCGAGGATCTGGATATTCAGATCGCTTTCCAGTTTATGAACCGTGTAGCTCAGCGCTGAAGGGGTTTTGTAGAGCTTCGCTGAGGCAGCCGCAAAGCTGCCTTCTTTTTCCAGTGCATCCAGAATAATGAGAACATCCAGCAGCGGTTTCATGTTCGCCCCCTTCCGGTGTGCGAGGGATTCCGCCGGAGGACTTATGCCATGGGCATCACCAGCGGATCGGGATACTGATACTCAAAACCCAACTCATGACAAATGCGGTTGCCATCAACAATTTTGCCTTTGCTTTCGTCCTTTGTCTCACCAAAAACGGGTGGCGCCAGACCCAACTGACGCGCCATCAGCGGGTAAAATGTGCTTCGCGCAGGATGAGAGGGTGCACATATATTATAGATGTGCCCGCCCTTTGGAGCCTGTAAGAGGAGCTCAATTGCCCCGACAACATCGTCTAAATGCACAAGATTCACAACGTGTTGCCCATCGGGGGCAGACTTGCCGGCAAAAAAGCGTCCCGGGTGTCGCCCAGGGCCAACCAGCCCCGCCAGACGCAGGATATCTACCTGCGTTCCCGGCAGGTTGTGCAGCCAGTCTTCCAGCTCTTTCAACACTTTTCCGCTCGCGGTAACAGGACGGCGCTCGGTAGTCTCCTTCACCACACCTTCAACATCACCGTAGACCGAGGTTGAGCTGGTAAAAATAATACGCGGCACATCGTGTGCCAGCGCGCTGTCGACAATCTCCTGCATCGCCTGCAGATAGAACGATTCGCCCGGGCCGCTGCGACGCGCGGGAAGCGTAATGACCAGCGCATCCACATTCATCAGCGTGTCCAGATCGTCAGTATCACATACCAGTTCTGGTTCAAGACGCAGCTCGACGCCATCAATACCGCACATGCGCGCCGCCTCCACGCCATCCGCCGTGGTTTTGCTCCCGGTCACATGCCAGCCTTTCGCGGCTAATGACATCGCCAGCGGCATTCCCAGCCATCCTAAACCGACAATCGCGACCTTTTTCATGTGAATTCTCCTGACTCTCACTCGTCTCTCATAAGGCTACGCCAGCGCAGCAGAACACACAATTCATAGCATCAATATGAAATGAATTAATGATCAAAAAAAGCCCTTGCAATGTGTCATACAACTGGTTTAGGTTAAAAGACATCAAATGAATAAGCATTCATCGAGAATTTATATGACACGCGTTCAATTTAAACACCACCATCATCACCATCATCCTGACTAGTCTTTCAGGCGATGTGTGCTGGAAGACGTTTGGATCTTCCAGTGGTGCATGAACGCATGAAAAAGCCCCCGGAAGATCTTCTTCCGGGGGCTTTTTTTTGGACCAAATTCAGACAGATTAAAACAGGTTAACGAGGAACACAGAATGTTAGATAACTCACGTTTACGCATAGCTATTCAAAAATCAGGCCGTTTAAGTGATGATTCACGCGAACTGCTGGCCCGCTGCGGGATTAAAATCAACCTGCACACCCAGCGCCTGATTGCCCTGGCTGAAAACATGCCCATCGACATTCTGCGCGTGCGTGATGACGATATCCCAGGCCTGGTGATGGACGGTGTCGTTGACCTTGGCATCATCGGTGAAAACGTACTGGAAGAAGAGCTTCTGACCCGTCGCGCTCAGGGTGAAGATCCGCGTTACTTCACCCTGCGTCGCCTGGACTTCGGCGGCTGCCGCCTGTCGCTGGCAACACCGGTTGATGAAGCCTGGGATGGCCCGGCCGCGCTGAACGGCAAACGCATCGCTACCTCTTACCCTCACCTGTTAAAACGCTATCTGGATCAGAAAGGCGTGCAGTTTAAATCCTGTCTGCTGAACGGCTCTGTTGAAGTCGCGCCGCGTGCGGGCCTGGCGGATGCCATTTGCGACCTCGTCTCCACCGGTGCCACCCTGGAAGCGAACGGCCTGCGCGAAGTGGAAGTGATCTACCGCTCCAAAGCGTGCCTGATCCAGCGTGACGGCGAAATGGCTGACGCCAAGCAGCAGCTGATCGACAAACTGCTGACCCGTATTCAGGGTGTGATTCAGGCGCGTGAATCCAAGTACATCATGATGCATGCACCAACCGAACGTCTGGACGAAGTGATCGCCCTGCTGCCAGGTGCTGAGCGCCCTACCATTCTGCCACTGGCGGGCGATCAGCAGCGTGTGGCGATGCACATGGTCAGTAGCGAAACGCTGTTCTGGGAAACCATGGAAAAACTGAAGGCACTGGGCGCAAGCTCCATTCTGGTGCTGCCAATTGAGAAGATGATGGAGTAATTGCCATGAGCTTTAACACGATCATCACCTGGAATGAGTGTACTGACGAACAGCAGCGCGAGCTGTTAATGCGCCCGGCCATCAGCGCCTCCGAAAGCATCACCCGTACCGTGACGGAGATCCTGAATAACGTCAAAACCCGTGGCGATAAAGCGCTGCGGGAATACAGTGCAAAGTTTGATAAAACGGAAGTTGATGCATTAAAGGTTACCGAACAGGAAATCATTGATGCCAGTAATCGTCTGGGTGATGACATCAAACAGGCGATGGCCGTCGCAGTGAAAAACATCGAGACCTTCCACGTCGCGCAGAAATTGCAGACTGTTGATGTGGAAACGCTGCCGGGCGTGCGTTGCCAGCAGGTGACCCGTCCGGTCGCCTCGGTGGGCCTCTACATCCCTGGCGGCTCCGCCCCGCTGTTCTCAACCGTATTAATGTTGGCCACCCCGGCACGTATTGCCGGTTGCCAGAAAGTGGTGCTCTGCTCCCCACCACCGATTGCCGATGAAATTCTCTATGCTGCAAAACTCTGTGGCGTGCAGGAAGTGTTTAAAGTCGGCGGCGCGCAGGCGATTTCTGCCCTCGCGTTTGGCACTGAATCTATCCCGAAGGTCGACAAAATTTTCGGCCCGGGCAATGCCTTTGTCACCGAAGCCAAGCGCCAGGTCAGCCAGCGTCTTGATGGCGCGGCCATTGATATGCCCGCGGGTCCGTCGGAAGTGCTGGTGATTGCCGACAGCGGCGCCACGCCGGATTTTGTGGCGTCTGACCTGTTATCCCAGGCGGAACACGGCCCGGATTCGCAGGTGATTTTACTGACGCCAGATGCCGATATGGCCAAACGCGTGGGTGAAGCCGTAGAGCGTCAGCTTGCCGATTTACCCCGCGCCGATACGGCACGCCAGGCGTTATCCGCCAGCCGCCTGATTGTGGCGCGCGATCTTGACCAGTGCATCGCTATCTCCAACCAGTACGGCCCGGAGCACCTGATTATTCAGACCCGCAACGCGCGCGACCTGGTCGACAGCATCACCAGTGCAGGTTCGGTTTTCCTCGGCGACTGGTCCCCGGAATCCGCTGGCGATTACGCCTCCGGCACCAACCACGTTCTGCCGACGTATGGTTACACCTCGACCTGTTCCAGCCTGGGCCTGGCCGATTTCCAGAAACGCATGACCGTGCAGGAACTCTCCCGTGAAGGGTTTGCCTCGCTGGCGTCCACCATTGAGACGCTGGCCGCCGCCGAGCGCCTGACCGCCCACAAAAACGCCGTTACGCTACGCGTTGCAGCCCTGAAGGAGCAAGCATGAACATTGAAGAATTAGCGCGGGAAAATGTCCGTCGACTGACGCCTTATCAGTCTGCTCGTCGCCTGGGCGGCAACGGTGATGTCTGGCTGAACGCCAACGAATTCCCGACAGCGGTACAGTTTGAGCTGTCGCAGCAGACGCTGAACCGTTATCCGGAGTGCCAGCCAAAAGCAGTGATTGAAAACTATGCGCAATATGCGGGCGTGAAGCCGGAGCAGGTGCTGGTCAGCCGCGGTGCGGATGAAGGCATTGAGCTGTTGATCCGCGCGTTCTGCGAGCCGGGTAAAGATGCGGTGATGTATTGCCAGCCTACCTACGGCATGTACAGCGTCAGCGCGGAAACCTTTGGCGTGGCGTGCCGTAACGTGCTCTCCCTGGAGAACTGGCAGCTGGACCTGCAGGGAATTGCCGACAATCTGGACGGCGTGAAGGTGGTCTTTGTCTGTAGCCCCAACAACCCGACCGGGCAGATTATCAACCCTCAGGATATCCGAACCCTGCTGGAGATGACCCGCGGCAAAGCACTGGTGGTCGCCGACGAAGCCTATATTGAGTTCTGCCCTCAGGCGACGCTGGCCGGCTGGCTGGAAGAGTACCCACACCTGGTGGTGCTGCGTACGCTGTCGAAAGCCTTTGCGCTCGCAGGTCTGCGCTGCGGGTTTACGCTGGCCAATAAAGCGGTGATCGACCTGCTGCTGAAAGTGATCGCCCCCTATCCGCTTTCTACTCCCGTGGCTGACATTGCCGCTCAGGCCCTGACCCTGCAAGGGATTAATGCGATGCGTGAGCGTGTGGCGCAAATCCTGGAAGAGCGACAGTACCTGGTGACCGCCCTGAAAGCGATCCCTTGCGTAGAGCAGGTGTTCGACTCTGAAACCAACTACCTCCTGGTTCGCTTTACCGCCTCCAGTGCCGTATTTAAATCTTTATGGGATCAGGGCATTATCTTACGTGATCAAAATAAACAACCTTCTCTGAGCGGCTGCCTGCGTATTACCGTAGGTACCCGTGCAGAGAGCCAGCGCCTGATTGACGCACTGAAAGCGGAGAAAGTATGAGCCAGAAGATCCTCTTTATCGACCGAGACGGCACCCTGATTTCGGAGCCACCAACCGATTTTCAGGTCGATCGTTTCGACAAACTGGCTTTTGAACCAGACGTGATCCCGGTGCTGCTGAAACTGCAGAAAGCCGGATATAAGCTGGTGATGATCACCAACCAGGACGGTCTGGGTACCGACAGCTTCCCGCAGGCCGACTTTGACGGCCCGCATAATCTGATGATGCAGGTACTCACCTCTCAGGGGGTGGTATTTGATGAGGTGCTGATTTGCCCACATCTGCCTGCCGATGCGTGCGACTGCCGCAAGCCGAAGGTGAAACTGGTAGAACGCTATCTGCTGGAAGATGTCCTGGATAAAGCTAACAGCTACGTTATTGGCGATCGCGCCACCGACATTACGCTTGCCGAAAATATGGGCATCACCGGGCTGCGCTACAACCGCGACGATCTCAACTGGGTAAAGATTGGCGAGCAGCTCACCAAACGTGACCGCTACTCGCACGTAGAACGCAACACCAAAGAGACACAGATTGACGTGAAGGTGTGGCTGGATCGCGAAGGCGGCAGCAAGATCCACACTGGGGTGGGTTTCTTCGACCACATGCTGGATCAGATTGCCACCCACGGCGGCTTCCGCATGGAGATTACGGTTAAAGGCGATCTCTACATTGACGACCACCACACCGTTGAAGACACCGGTCTGGCGCTGGGCGAAGCGCTGAAGCTGGCCCTGGGCGACAAACGTGGCATCAACCGTTTTGGGTTTGTTCTGCCAATGGATGAGTGCCTGGCGCGCTGTGCGATGGATATCTCCGGTCGTCCGCACCTGGAATATAAAGCCGATTTCACCTACCAGCGCGTGGGCGATCTCAGCACCGAAATGGTGGAGCACTTCTTCCGTTCATTGTCCTACACCATGGGCCTGACGCTGCACCTGAAGACCAAAGGCAAGAACGACCACCACCGAGTGGAGAGCCTGTTCAAGGCCTTTGGCCGTACCCTGCGCCAGGCAATTCGTGTGGAAGGTGACGCCCTGCCCTCATCAAAAGGAGTGCTGTAATGAATGTGGTGATTCTGGATACCGGATGCGCCAACCTGAACTCCGTGAAATCGGCCATTGCGCGCCACGGCTACGAGCCGGTGGTGAGCCGTGACCCGGACGTCGTGCTGCGCGCAGACAAACTCTTCCTGCCTGGTGTAGGCACCGCGCAGGCGGCGATGGATCAGATCCACGAGCGTGAACTGGTCGATCTCATCAAAGCCTGTACCCAGCCAGTGCTCGGGATTTGCCTGGGTATGCAACTGCTCGGCCGTCGTAGTGAAGAGAGCAACGGCGTCGAACTGCTGGGTATTATTGAAGAAGACGTGCCAAAAATGGCCGATCACGGTTTACCACTGCCACATATGGGCTGGAACCGCGTTTATGCGAAAGCGGGTGACAGACTGTTTCGCGGCATTGAGGATGGCGCTTACTTCTACTTCGTGCACAGCTACGCCATGCCGGTGAATCCTTACACCATCGCCCAGTGCAATTATGGCGAGGCGTTTACCGCGGCAGTGCAGAAAGATAACTTCTTCGGCGTGCAGTTTCACCCGGAACGTTCGGGTGCCGCAGGCGCTCAGCTGCTGAAAAACTTCCTGGAGATGTGATGATTATTCCCGCTTTAGACTTAATTGACGGCACGGTTGTTCGTCTTCATCAGGGTGATTACGGCCAGCAGCGCGACTACGGTAACGATCCGCTGCCCCGCCTGCAGGATTATGCCGCTCAGGGTGCGCAGGTGCTGCACCTGGTGGATTTAACGGGCGCGAAAGATCCGGCAAAACGCCAGATCCCACTGTTAAAAAAACTGGTGGCGGGCGTGGATGTCCCCGTACAGGTTGGTGGCGGTGTGCGCACGGAAGATGACATTGCGGCACTGCTGGACGCGGGCGTGGCGCGCGTGGTGGTCGGCTCGACGGCGGTCAAAGACCCCGACACGGTGAAAGGCTGGTTCCGCCGCTTTGGTGCCGACGCGCTGGTGCTGGCCCTGGATGTCCGTATCGATGAACAGGGTAACAAGCAGGTAGCGGTAAGCGGCTGGCAGGAGAATTCTGGCGTTACCCTGGAGGAGCTGGTGGATATTTATCTGCCCGTTGGTCTGAAGCACGTGCTGTGCACCGATATCTCTCGCGACGGCACGCTGGCAGGCTCTAACGTTTCTTTATATCAAGAAGTTTGCACCCGCTATCCGCAGGTGGCGTTTCAGTCCTCTGGTGGCATAGGTGATATTAATGACATCGCCGCGCTGCGCGGGACCGGCGTCAAGGGTGTGATTGTGGGCCGGGCCCTGCTGGAAGGAAAATTTACTGTGACGGAGGCGATTCAATGCTGGCAAAACGGATAATCCCTTGCCTGGACGTACGTGACGGCCAAGTCGTAAAAGGCGTGCAGTTCCGCAACCACGAGATCATCGGCGACATCGTCCCACTGGCAAAACGCTATGCCGATGAAGGTGCAGACGAACTGGTATTTTATGATATCACCGCCTCCAGCGATGGCCGCGTGGTGGACAAAAGCTGGGTCGCGCGCGTCGCAGAAGTGATTGATATTCCGTTCTGCGTGGCGGGCGGGATTAAGTCTGCAGAAGATGCGGCGAAAATCCTCTCCTTTGGTGCCGACAAAATTTCAATCAACTCCCCTGCGCTGGCCGACCCGGAGCTGATTACCCGTCTGGCCGATCGCTTTGGCGTGCAGTGTATTGTTGTCGGGATCGACACCTGGTATGACGCGGCCACCGGCAAGTATCACGTCAACCAGTATACTGGCGACGAAAGCCGTACCCGCGTGACCCAATGGGAGACGCTGGACTGGGTTCAGGAAGTGCAGAAACGTGGCGCGGGCGAAATTGTGCTGAACATGATGAACCAGGACGGCATGCGTAACGGTTACGATCTGGAACAGCTGAAAAAAGTGCGTGCGGTTTGTCACGTACCGCTGATCGCCTCCGGCGGCGCGGGCACTATGGAACACTTCCTGGAAGCCTTCCGCGATGCGAACGTTGACGGCGCGCTGGCGGCTTCCGTGTTCCACAAACAGATTATCAATATTGGTGAGTTAAAAACGTACCTGGCCGACCAGGGCGTGGAGATCAGGGTATGTTAACAGAGCAACAACAGGCGCAGCTGGACTGGGAAAAAACTGACGGATTATTGCCCGTGGTTGTCCAGCATGCCGTTTCCGGTGAAGTGCTGATGCTGGGATACATGAACCAGGACGCGCTGGCGAAAACGGTCGACAGCGGTAAAGTGACCTTTTACTCGCGCACGAAACAGCGCCTGTGGACCAAAGGGGAAACCTCAGGCCATTTCCTGAATGTGGTCAGCATTACGCCGGATTGCGACAACGATACTCTGCTGGTTCTGGCTAACCCCATCGGTCCGACCTGCCATAAAGGTACCAGCAGTTGCTTCGGAGAGGCAAGCCACCAGTGGCTGTTCCTGTATCAACTGGAACAATTACTGGCTGAGCGTAAAACGGCAGATCCTTCCAGCTCGTATACGGCGAAGCTGTATGCAAGCGGCACCAAGCGTATTGCGCAGAAAGTGGGTGAAGAAGGCGTTGAGACCGCGCTGGCCGCGACGGTGCATGACCGCGAAGAGCTGACCAACGAAGCGTCTGATTTAATGTATCACCTGCTGGTGCTGCTGCAGGATCAGGAGCTGGATTTAACGGCGGTGATTGAGAATCTTCGTAAGCGGCATAAATAAAAAAACCGGGGAATTTCCCCGGTTTTTTTATCTGCAAGTCAGGCTTTTGGTTTGTAGTTACGCAACGCGTTGCGGCCGAGAACCACACCAGAACCGATAATCCCACCGAGCAAGACTGCCAGAATTAACGTGATGGCCTTTTTCGGGCTGTCACGTCGGATAGGAAGATCCGGCTTCATGACGTAACGATAGACATGAATGGTGTCCGGCTTCACGTTCAGCTTTTCAATATCCAGTAAGTTTTGTTTGGTCTGATAATACGCACCAGGGAAGACCAGTGGACGAGACGCTTCGTTATCAATCATCGATTTCAGCGCTTCGCTTCCCAGCAGGAACATGGTTTCCTGAGTCACGTCCTGAGTTTGCTGGATCTGCGGGGTGGTAATTTTCGCCGCTTCCGCATTCTTAAGCGCCTCAGTGATCTGTTGGATACGCAGATCTTTTTGCTCCTGAGCAACTTTCTCCTGGTTTTCAAGAGAGTCATTTAGCGTGGTAATCTGCTGCTTAATGTTATCTTTAAGATCGAGCGCAAGTTCCTTCGCAGTTTGCTCGTCTACTTGCTGAATGTATTGCGCCAGCTGCTTCTGCGCAGCTTCAGCAGATTCACCTTCATACGTGACGCTCAACGGCAACGCTTGCCCTTTAACGGTAGAATCGATGGTCAGTTTTTCTGGAATCTCCTGGTTTTCGAGCGCCTGAGCTAAAGCAGAAAACGACGAATTGAAACGGCCAATGGCACGGTTTTGGATATCCTGCATTGAAGGAGCAGCACTACCGTAAAGGATATTCAGTGCATTCGCATAAGTGGCAATCTGTGCCGCATCTGGCTGGGAAATAATCGCCGACGAGGTCCATTTTTCTTTTGCAACGGTGATGTAAATACCCGCAATGATGATAAAAACAGCAACAAAAGCGCCAATTACCCACTTTCCACGCCACAGCTGTAGCACTAAATCAAGTAAATCAATTTGCTCCGGACCATTACTGCTATTAACCGGAGTATTGTTGTTCTGCGTCATACAATCCCTAACAGATGAAAAAGGGCAAAAAAAGTGATGTCTACATAGTGTATCTGTTGCCAGCGATTTTTCTATCAGAATCCGATGAGTTATATCGGAAAGATGGGTTATATAACTCGCGGCCAACGCGCTATCATATAGCAATTCTGATGTCTCAGGCATCGACAAGAACGAAGAGTTAACGAGGAAGATATGAAATTTTTGGTTACGGGCGCGGCAGGTTTTATCGGATCGCATGTCAGCAAACGCTTGCTGGATGCCGGACACCAGGTCGTCGGTATTGATAATCTGAACGACTACTACGACGTCAATCTCAAGCTGGCACGTCTGGATTTACTGAAATCCGGGAATTTCACCTTCCACAAGATGGAGTTAGCCGATCGTGAAGCCATGGCAGCGCTGTTTGCCTCTGAGAAGTTTGATCGCGTGATACATCTGGCCGCACAAGCAGGTGTGCGTTACTCGCTGGAAAATCCGCACGCGTATGCGGATGCTAACCTGGTCGGTCACCTTAACGTGCTGGAAGGTTGTCGCCATAACAAGGTACAGCACCTGCTGTATGCCTCATCAAGCTCCGTTTATGGTCTGAACCGCAAGATGCCGTTCTCCACTGACGACTCCGTAGATCACCCGGTGTCACTGTATGCGGCGACCAAAAAAGCCAATGAGCTGATGTCGCATACTTATTCCCATCTGTATAACCTGCCGACCACTGGTCTGCGTTTCTTTACCGTGTATGGCCCGTGGGGACGTCCGGACATGGCGCTGTTTAAGTTTACAAAGGCGATGATCGAAGGCAAAAGCATCGATGTCTACAACTACGGCAAGATGAAGCGCGACTTTACCTATATTGATGACATCGCCGAAGCTATTCTGCGCCTACAGGATGTCATCCCTCAGGCTGATGAAAACTGGACTGTCGAAACCGGTTCGCCGGCGACCAGTTCCGCGCCTTATCGCGTTTATAACATTGGTAACAGCTCTCCGGTTGAGCTTATGGATTACATTACGGCGCTGGAAGAAGCACTCGGCAAAGAAGCAGAGAAAAACATGATGCCGATTCAACCAGGTGACGTGCTGGAAACCAGCGCGGATACGAAAGCGTTGTATGACGTTATTGGCTTTAAACCGCAGACCTCAGTCAAAGACGGGGTGAAAAACTTCGTGGACTGGTATCGCGCTTTCTACAACGTCTAAAACAAAAAACCCGGCACACTGGCCGGGTTTTTTACGTGCTTAACGCAAATATCAGTCGCTACCAAACAGATCTCGGGTATACACTTTATCCGCCACGTCTGCCAGTTCTGCTGCCATGCGGTTAGAGATGATCACGTCCGCTTCCTGCTTGAATGCATCCAGATCGCGAATCACGCGTGAATGGAAGAACTCATCTTCCTGCATTGCAGGTTCATAAATAATGACCTGAACACCCTTCGCTTTAATACGCTTCATGATCCCCTGAATGGACGAGGCGCGGAAGTTATCGGAACCGCTCTTCATGATCAGACGATATACACCCACCACTTTCGGCTGACGCGCGAGGATGGAATCAGAAATGAAATCCTTACGCGTGCGGTTGGCATCCACAATGGCTGAAATCAGGTTGTTTGGCACAGCCTGATAGTTGGCCAGCAGCTGCTTGGTATCTTTTGGCAGGCAGTAACCACCGTAGCCAAATGACGGGTTGTTATAGTGGTTACCAATGCGCGGATCGAGACAAACGCCTTCGATAATCTGGCGGGTGTTCAAACCCAGGCTCTCAGCGTAGCTGTCCAGTTCGTTGAAGTAAGCGACACGCATTGCCAGGTAGGTATTTGCGAAAAGCTTAATCGCCTCCGCTTCAGTGGAGTCGGTAAACAGTACCGGAATATCTTTCTTAATTGCTCCTTCCTGCAGTAGGGCAGCAAAGCGCTCAGCACGTTCAGAACGCTCACCAATCACGATACGGGAAGGATGCAGGTTATCGTATAACGCCCTGCCCTCGCGCAGGAACTCTGGCGAGAAGAAGACGTTATCGATGCCCAACTCTTCTTTAATGGATTTAGTGAAACCTACCGGAATGGTTGACTTAATCACCATCACCGCGTTCGGGTTGATTGTGATAACGTCTTTAATGACCGCTTCTACAGTGGATGTGTTGAAATAATTCGTTTTCGGATCGTAGTCGGTAGGAGTGGCAATGATGACGTAATCCGCATCGCGGTAGGCATCTTCTTTATCCGTAGTAGCGCGGAAATTCAGTTCTTTATGAGTAAGATAATCCTGGATTTCTTTGTCAACAATTGGCGATTTCTTCTGGTTGAGCATATCCACTTTGGACTGCACGATATCCAGCGCAACCACTTCATGGTTCTGGGCAATCAGAATACCGTTCGAGAGTCCAACATAGCCTGTTCCGGAGATTGTTATTTTCATTTACTTGACTTCTTCAGTATGAGTTTCTGGTGACATTCAAAGGCCCACCACAATGATTAACTGGTGGATTTTTAGCGCTAATGCCAATTCCCTGTCAAGATTCACACCCTGCCGGGCAAGGGCTTTTTCTCCGTATCAGGAACCATCCAAACGCCATGTTAGTCGCCTTTACACCAGCATCAACGCTGCATTTGACGACTATCCGAGCTAAAAAAAAGAAAATTAACAGTTGAGCTCAAATCAGACTAATCCCTTAATGAGATTTAACAGATATTGACCATAACCCGTCTTTTTTAATGGCTCGGCAAGCAACTGAAGCTGCTCCGCATTGATGAATCCCCGACGGAAAGCAATCTCTTCAGGACAGGATACTTTCAGCCCCTGCCGTTCTTCGATAGTGGCAATAAAGTTGCTCGCCTCGATCATACTCTGATGTGTTCCGGTATCAAGCCAGGCATAACCGCGTCTCATCATCGCTACCGACAATTGTCCCTTCTGCATGTAAAGACGATTGATGTCTGTTATTTCAAGCTCACCACGTGCCGACGGGCGTAAGGTTTTGGCCATCTCAATAACATCATTATCATAAAAATAGAGGCCGGTTATCGCGTAATTACTCTTCGGCTTTTCAGGCTTTTCTTCAATGCCAATTGCTGCACCTTCTTTATCAAATTCAACGACACCATAACGCTCCGGGTCACTGACATGATAGGCAAAAACGGTCGCGCCTTTTTCCTGGCTGGCTGCATCCTCGAGTAATCTGGGTAAATCATGACCATAGAAAATGTTGTCACCTAACACCAGAGCACAATTGTCATCACCGATAAATTCTTCACCCAGAATAAAGGCCTGCGCCAGTCCATCAGGACTAGGCTGTACTTTATACTGCAGGCGCAATCCCCATTGGCTGCCATCCCCCAGCAATTGTTCGAAACGAGGCGTATCTTGTGGCGTGCTGATAATCAAAATGTCCTTGATACCCGACAGCATTAACGTAGAAAGCGGGTAATAGATCATCGGTTTATCGTAAATTGGCAGGAGCTGTTTACTTACCGCCATCGTTACGGGATAAAGACGCGTACCAGAACCGCCAGCTAAAATGATACCTTTACGCTTCGTCATTTCTTGCGCTCTCCATAATTCTGCTCAATCCAGCTTTTGTAAGCACCGCTTTGAACATTAGAAACCCATTCCTGGTTGTTCAAATACCATTCGACTGTTTTTCGAATGCCACTCTCAAACGTCTCCTGAGGTTTCCAACCTAGTTCAGCTGTAATTTTACGGGCATCAATGGCATAACGACGATCGTGTCCAGGACGATCGGTTACGTAGGTGATCTGGTCCCGATAAGAGGTTGTTTTTGGAACAATTTCATCCAGCAGATCGCATATTGTATGTACTACCTCAATATTTTTCTTCTCGTTGTAGCCGCCAATATTATATGTTTCGCCAGTTTTACCCGTAGTCAGAACGGCATACAACGCACGTGCATGATCTTCAACATATAGCCAATCGCGGATCTGGTCACCTTTGCCATAAATAGGTAATGCCTTATTTTCGAGAGCATTAAGGATGACGAGTGGAATTAATTTCTCTGGGAAATGAAAAGGACCATAGTTATTGGAGCAGTTAGTGACAATCCCCGGCAGTCCGTAGGTGCGGATCCATGCACGAACTAAATGATCGCTTGATGCTTTTGATGCGGAATAGGGACTGCTTGGCGCATACGCTGTTTTTTCGGTAAAGAGCGGTAACGAAGAGGAGCTGTGATGCACATCAGGATGGGGTAAATCGCCATAAACTTCATCTGTTGAAATATGGTGAAAACGAAATGTCGATTTAGCCCGCTCATCCAGTGCAGACCAGTAAGCGCGGCTCGTTTCTAACAGGACGTAAGTGCCTACAATATTTGTTTCAATAAATGCAGCTGGCCCAGTGATGGAGCGATCAACATGGCTTTCTGCCGCCAGGTGCATTACTGCATCGGGTTGATGAGCGGCAAAAATCTTTTCCATTGCAATTTTGTCGCATATATCAGCATGTTCAAAAACATAGCGGTCACTATCGCTTACTTCACGCAAGGATTCCAGATTACCGGCATAGGTCAATTTATCAACGTTAACAACGCAATCTTGAGTATTATTAATAATATGTCGGATAACCGCGGAACCGATAAAACCGGCACCACCGGTGACGAGAATTTTCACGCAATCTATTCCGTTCAAAAGTGAGTGGACTTGGCGAGAAAAAAAAGCCCGGTATCGCTACCGGGCTTGATGGAATGGCAGAACTAATTAGATTAATCCAGCCATTCGGTGTGGAACACACCTTCTTTATCCGTACGTTTATACGTATGCGCACCGAAGTAGTCACGCTGCGCCTGGATCAGGTTGGCAGGCAGTACGGCAGCGCGATAGCTGTCGTAATACGCCACTGCAGCGGAGAAGGTCGGCACAGGAATACCGTTCTGTACAGCGTATGCAACCACATCACGCAGCGCCTGCTGGTATTCGTCAGCAATCTTCTTAAAGTAAGGTGCCAGAAGCAGGTTCGCGATACCTGCATTTTCAGCATAGGCATCGGTGATTTTCTGCAGGAACTGGGCGCGGATGATGC
The DNA here is from genome assembly GCF_001463365.1 of Enterobacter sp. 50793107. NCBI lineage: Bacteria > Pseudomonadati > Pseudomonadota > Gammaproteobacteria > Enterobacterales > Enterobacteriaceae > Enterobacter > Enterobacter sp. 50793107. Next base: position 14,741 of record NZ_LNII01000059.1, read on the forward strand.
AACCTGCACGGAAGATCTTCGCGATTTCACCGTAGTTCAGATCCCAGTTGTTTTCGTCAGAAGCCGCGCGTAACTGAGAGAAACCCTGCGCGTAAGAGACGATTTTGCCCAAGTACAGAGCACGACGAACCTTCTCAACGAATTCCGCTTTGTCAGCAGCTGGTTTAGCCTGCGGACCAGACAGCACTTTGGAAGCCGCAACGCGCTGATCTTTCAGAGAAGAGATGTAACGAGCGAATACGGATTCAGTGATCAGAGACAGCGGTTCGCCCAGGTCCAGAGAGCTCTGGCTGGTCCATTTGCCGGTACCTTTGTTCGCCGCTTCGTCAAGAATCACATCGACCAGGTATTTACCCTCTTCATCTTTCTTCGTGAAGATATCTTTGGTGATGTCGATCAGATAGCTGTTCAGCTCGCCTTTGTTCCACTCAGTGAAGGTCTCTGCGAGTTCTTCGTTGGAAAGGTTCAGGCCCCCCTTCAGCAGAGAGTAGGCTTCAGCAATCAGCTGCATATCGCCGTATTCGATGCCGTTGTGAACCATCTTAACATAGTGGCCTGCACCGTCCGGACCGATATAGGTCACACACGGCTCACCATCTTCCGCAACTGCAGCGATTTTGGTCAGGATTGGCGCAACAAGCTCGTACGCTTCTTTCTGGCCGCCAGGCATGATAGATGGGCCTTTCAGCGCGCCCTCTTCACCACCGGAAACACCGGTACCGATGAAGTTGAAACCTTCAGCAGAGAGTTCACGGTTACGACGAATGGTGTCCTGGAAGAAGGTGTTACCACCATCAATGATGATGTCGCCTTTGTCCAGATAAGGTTTCAGGGAATCGATGGCTGCATCGGTACCTGCGCCCGCTTTCACCATTAACAGGATACGACGAGGCGTTTCCAGAGATTCAACAAACTCTTTAACCGTATAGAAAGGAACCAGTTTCTTACCCGGATTCTCAGCGATGACTTCTTCGGTCTTATCACGGGAGCGGTTGAAAACGGAGACGGTATAACCACGGCTTTCGATGTTGAGCGCCAGGTTGCGCCCCATCACTGCCATACCGACAACGCCGATCTGTTGCTTGGACATTACATACTCCTGTCAGGTGTGGATACCCCGCCGTAAAGGAGCCGGCGGGTAAAGTGAAGAACATGTTAACTCAGGTTAGAGTCCAGAAGGTAGCAATAGATGTCTTATTTAGAATGGTCTTAAACCATATAAAACCCGCGTATTGGTGCATTAATATGCACCATCACGATGAAGAACGACCTTCACAGTTTTGAACAGAATCGCGATATCATTCCAGAGCGACCAGTTTTTTACATACCAGGAGTCAAAGTAGACGCGCGTATCGTAATCAACATCATTACGGCCACTCACCTGCCATAAACCTGTCATGCCAGGTTTCGCCATCAGATAGTAATCGACATTATCATCATATCGAGGCAGTTCTTCAGAAATAATAGGACGCGGCCCAACCAGACTCATTTGCCCTTTAAGGACGTTGAATAACTGAGGCAGTTCATCAAGGCTAGTTTTCCGAATAAACCGACCTACCGAAGTGATCCTGGGGTCATTTTTTAACTTGAAATCACGATCCCACTCTTCACGGGCCGCCGGATCCGAATCAAGAAGCTTTTGCAAAACCTCCTGTGAATTCAGGACCATAGAGCGGAATTTATAACATGGGAAAAGCTTACCATGTCGCCCGACGCGCATATGTCCATAGATTGCCGGGCCACCATCACGTGTCACTTTATACCAGAGATAAATAAGCAAAGGTGACGCAACCAGGATGATCAGTGACGAACAAACAATATCGAATGTGCGTTTCAGGAAACGAGAAGTCCTCTTCGCCAGATTATTATGGATTCGAAGAAGCATAACTTCGTGGCTGAAGATAAATGACATATCGGTATTATATAGCGGTAAACCTCGTAAAGAAGGTATCACCGTAACAGAACGACAGTCTTTCTTTGACAGTTCTCGCAACCAGTTTAGGGTCTTATCGCTGTTTTCCATTTCAAATGCGACGATGAAATGAATATCCCCTGTTTTCTTCATCTGCCAAAGAATTTCGGGGTCACGCAAAACAGGCAGTCCCTGGAGCATCGATTCCGTAGATTCTTCATCATAGAAGGCCACGACATCGAAACCGAGCATTTCTTCGCTCTGCAACGCGAAGTAAGCCTCAACAGCATTGCTTCCGCTTCCCATGATGATGGTTTTTTTCTTCCAGATACCAAGACGATTAAGAAGATGCTTCGTCATGGCTCTAAAGAATGGAAGCAGGATTAAGGCAAAGGTCCAGCAAAAAACCCACACATATCGTGAGAACTGCCATTTAGAAAAGGCAACAAGCGCCAGGTCAAAAACAGCAAAAATTACGATAGTACGGATAATTTCCTTTAATTCAAACCAAAATGGTTTTCGATAGGAATAATGCCGCAACCGAACCCAGAACCATCCCACACAAATTATACTTAATATGATGTGGGAAATGATACGCATCTCAAGTTGGTTATCGGGGATAAAACGATAGAGATCGTTAAAAATCCAATACACACAACCAATTGAAAGTGCGAGTGAAACGTTAAAAAATATAAAATCCGAGGCCGCCAGAAAAAATTTGCATAGCAACGGGTTATATTTATTCAAAAAATTATCCGTATCCATGACCACACCTGATTTTATCGCGGATTTATATTAAATACAGGCATCGGCTCCTGATTTTTTTGGCATTCGAGATATTTGTTTGCCACATCAATAGCTTCGCGGATAGTGACATCCATATCAAGATAGCGATAGGTACCCAGACGGCCAACAAAAGTTGTATTACGGAGTGCCATGGCCTTGTCGAGATAGCGGTTTAATAATTCTTTCTCTTTTACCATACGAATCGGGTAATAAGGCACATCGTTTTCGGTACAAAAACGGCTAAACTCACGATAGCAGGGGCTTTGTTGAATAAATCAGATTTCGGGTAAGTCTCCCCCGTAGCGGGTTGTGTTTTCAGGTAATACGCACGCTTTCAGGCATACCTGCTTTCGTCATTTTGTTCAGCGCTCGTACCAGGGCCATA
>NZ_LNII01000060.1:0-1016 GCF_001463365.1 Enterobacter sp. 50793107
ACCGACAGCACGGGCGATGACCCGTCCAACCAGGTGCTGTCGCTTAAGCGTGCGGAGTCCGTGCGCGACTGGATGCGCGACACCGGCGATGTGCCGGAGAGCTGCTTTGCGGTGCAGGGCTACGGCGAAAGCCGTCCTGTTGCCACCAACGACACGGCGGAAGGCCGGGCGCTGAACCGCCGTGTCGAAATCAGTCTGGTGCCGCAGGCGAATGCCTGTCAGCTGCCGGGCAATACCCCCGCGCCATCGCAGGATGATGGCGTCTCAAAAAATGAAATGGAGTAATTAACATGGCAATTCCTGTTTATCTGTGGCTGAAGGACGATGGCGGCGCGGACATCAAAGGTTCCGTGGACGTGAAGGACCGTGAAGGCAGCATCGAGGTGGTGGCGCAGGAGCATAACCTGTACATCCCGACCGACAACAACACCGGCAAACTGACCGGCACGCGTATCCACACGCCATTCCTGTTCACCAAGGAAATCGACTCCTCCAGCCCGTACCTGTACAAGGCGGTGACCACCGGCCAGACCCTGAAGTCTGCGGAGTTTAAGTGGTACAAAATCAACGACGCCGGTCAGGAAGTGGAGTACTTCAACACCAGACTGGAAAACGTGAAGGTGGTGAAAGTGAATCCGAAGATGCACGACATCAAGGACCCGGCGTTCGAGAAGCACAACCACCTCGAGCAGATTGAGCTGCGCTACGAAAAAATCACCTGGACCTACAAGGACGGCAACATCATTCATTCCGATTCCTGGAACGAACGCGCCACCGCCTGAGTCTCGTGCGGACGGGTTCTCCCGTCCGCCGTTTTTGCTGAACGCCTGTAACCGCGGACGTTCAGCAAAGAAAAACACAATCTGCCTGCCCGACCTTATGCGCTTTGGGTTCCTGAATACCAGGAAAAGCGACGGGCGGTAGCGTGTCCGGAACTGATAAAGAGAGAGTCTCATGGAAAATCCAGCCAGCCTGTTACGTCGTCTGAACCCCTACTGCGCCCGTGCGATGGAAGG
>NZ_LNII01000061.1:0-1012 GCF_001463365.1 Enterobacter sp. 50793107
AATAGCTGAGATTCAGTCCACTGACGGAAGTCGATTAGTTCTCGTAGAGAAATACCCGTCTGGTGATTAATTTCGAATTCTGGCATAGCCTTACCCTCTGTCGTTACCCGCTGATGCGGGAGAAATGCTTTATCTATCAGCTGCTACAACTCATCACGAATCTGTGAGAGTGTGCTGATCGCCTGGTAATGACCGCGACGCTGCTCTTCTGTTTTGAACGCACGCATATCGTCTTTTATCGATGCGATTGCCTTATTCAGAACTTCCACTTGCGCTTCTTTAATCGCCTGTTTGCGTGGCTTCTGACGCTTCTTAGGAAGGTCTCTTAAACACGCCGGAATGTATGCCTGAGTCATAAAAAATCCTCTTGTGATTCAGCACAGCCCACTCAGCTTCGAATGGACTGGAATAAATCTTTTTTCGCTTTGCCATAATTGCCGCTCTTCCTGAGCCCGCCTATGGTCCGACGCATGGTTTACTGTCGCGCCGTTCGACTGACCGAATCTCCACTTCGCCGCTGGCTAACTTCGCTCAGCTGTCGATGTTTCGTTTCGATGAGTTGATTATTAACTAATGGTTATTTTCAGTCAATAACCATTGGTTAATTATTTTACCGTTGGTTATTAAGGTTATGATTTATTGGTTAATTTAGTTCTGTTATGGATTTGTGCAGTACGTGCTATGCTGCAAAAAACATCAAAAAGGAGTGGTGAGATGGACTTGGATGAAGAAAGAGTGAACATGATGGTTCACGCCATGGGGCGGGCGGTCATGGAATTGTCACTGGCTGATTTACCCATGACCCAGCAAAACATCATCGACAAGCTGAAGCAGTACCGGAAGGAAACAGGAAACGTGATAGGGAAGGGAGTGAACAGGGATGCAGCCGAGATAGTGCGGAAAGGAAGGTAGTGCAGGAGTGACAAAAAAGTGCAGGAGCAACATGCGCCAGCGCAGGTTATTTTGGATCACGTCATAAGTGATTGAATTGCATTGGATGCTTGCTTTAGTG
>NZ_LNII01000062.1:0-158028 GCF_001463365.1 Enterobacter sp. 50793107
GCACTAACCCGTTCATGATGAGAGTGTTGCTTACGAATTGCATGAAGCTCTTCAATTTCTTCAATAGTATTGCCCAGTAAAGATAACAGAAGTTGTTTATTACTTTCGCTCCACTCACCGTTAACTATTTCATAAAGATCGCGTAATGACTTACTCTTAATGACGGTCTGCACTCCAGCCATTTGTTCTAACGCACGTGCTAACTCACTTCTGTCATGTTTGAGCATTGTGAGCATTTGGTACTGAGATAGCAAATCTAACTTTGGTTTTTCGAGAGGGTTGAAATTAGGAACATGGTGGGCCCTACATGCAAAGATTACCAATCTAACAGAATCAAAACTCAATGATGAATTGGATATCTTTTCAATGTTGATTCGAATTTCCTCGAGATTTATTCTCAAAAACTTGCTAACTTCCAATGCTCTTAAATAAACATTGCAGTATAATACCCTATGTTCAAGAACACATTGAAATAACATGAATGATGGTATTGGATCATCACCAGAGTTCATTATTGTCTCTTGATTTATTAAAGAATAAAGTGCCCTGTTACTCGAAGGTTTTTCTTTAAGTTCACTAATAATATTATCGATCCCACCCACTTTATATTGACCATGATTAAAGTACAAGTTTTTCGGACACTCATCCGCACTCCATTGCTCTGCCAGTTGATGAACATCCGATAGAACATTTTCAATAAGAGATGTCGTACTTATTTCGTAGGCAAGAATTAAATTAATTTTATATTCATCAGGTTTGATGCTTGAGCAAGCATCACTAGCAATACTTTCAAGAGAAGAAATTTTCTTATATTCTATGTTAAACATCACGCTACCTTGATAGTTTGATTATATTGATTTCATGATTGTTATTTTCAAAAGCAAAACTATCTATACTTAATGTCTCATTCGAAAAATTATAGTGATTAAATGCATTTAGATACCCTCTTTGATTAAAGTTACCACTTCTGGCTGATATGACCGGAACCTTGCATTTCCCCAGGTGGTAAAGTTGTTCACTATGTTGATGTCCATGCAAAATCATATTAAAGGAATTTTTCTCAATAAACTGTACAAGATCATATGCATTCCTAATGGCGGACGTATCATCTCTAAACTGATTAAGTATATGGTGATGCAATACGAGGATTTTTTTTGTGTTTTTCCCCTCGGTCATGTCTACCTTAAAAACATCAGTATCAATCAATCCATACTTATGGTCTAAATGATATGAACTATTTAAAAGTAAGAAAGTAATATCCTCAACATTAATTACTCTGAATGAATGTTCAGTGAAGTCCATTTCATGATCGCGCCTGAGTCCATAAATAAAGCCATCATAATCACTAAATTTATTATCAACTATATCGTGGTTACCAGGGCAAGCAATGATATTACTCCTATTTAACTTACCATCTGCAATCAATTTTTCAAAAAAAGTAGAGGCTATACCATATCCATTTCTTTGGCCTTTTATTGTAACATCGCCACTAATTAGTAAGATTGGGTTTTCTGTGTTTTCAAGAATGTATTTAGACAGTGAATCGGCAAGTTTGCTTTCCTGAAATGGAGCGTTGGGATCTCCAAAGTGTAAATCAGACAAATGAATAATATCCAAAATCCAAACCCTCTCTTTAGAAAATTAATTCAATAACTGTGTGTGAATTTGATTGTTACTAAATAGCTGCGCGGAATAGTAGATCACTTAAAGGCAACTCAGCCCGGATTGTGCGATCTGATCAATCGCCAAAAATCACAAATCACCAACCGGACTGAGCGATGCCGATCATAGCACCAATTCCCCGCGGCGAACGACGCCTGATGCAGAAAGCTATCCATAAAACTTGTGATAAAAATCATGCCCGCAGACTCACCGCCATGCTGATGTTGCACCGGGGCGAACGAGTCAGCGACGTCGCCAGAACGCTCTGTTGCGCCCGTTCATCCGTCGGGCGCTGGAATAACTGGTTTACGCTGTCGGGTGTTGAAGGCCTTAAATCCTTACCCGCGGGCGCTCCCGGCGATGGCCTTTTGAGCATATCTGCACCCTGCTACGTGAACTGATAAAACACTCTCCTGGTGATTTTGGTTATCAGCGTTCACGCTGGAGCACAGAGTTACTGGCAATAAAAATCAACGAGATAACCGGATGTCAGTTACATGCCGGGACCGTGCGTCGCTGGTTGCCCTCTGCCGGACTGGTATGGCGCAGGGCCGCACCAACACTGCGTATCCGTGACCCGCATAAGGATGAAAAGATGGCCACAATCCATAAAGCGCTGGACGAATGCAGCGCAGTACATCCGGTTTTTTATGAAGACGAAGTGGATATCCATCTCAACCCCAAAATCGGTGCAGACTGGTAGCTTCACGGACAGCAAAAGCGAGTTGTTACGCCGGGACAGAATGAAAAATACTATCTGGCCGGGGCGTCACATAGTGGCACGGGAAAAGTCAGCAACGTTGGCGGCAGCAGTAAAAGCTCCTCTTTATTTATCAGTCTGTTAAAGCATCTAAAAGCACATACCGGCGAGCCGAAACCATCACGCTAATCGTGGATAACTATATTATCCATAAAAGTCGTGAAACTCTGTGCTGGCTGAAAACGAATCCGAAGTTCAGGGTGATTTATCAACCTGTTTACTCACCGTGGGTGAACCACGTAGAGCGGTTATGGCAGGCGCTTCATGACACGATAACGCGTAACCATCAGTGCCATTCAATGTGGCAGTTACTGAATAAGGTACGATATTTTATGGAAACCGCCAGCCCATTCCCCGGTGGGAAACATGGTCTGGCAAAAATGTAGCGGTATTAGGCGCAGCTATTTAGATCTAATTGAATGTGTTAATCACTAAGCGACGGCTATCGAACGCACCCACATAAGGGACTTGGCAGCATACGTGTATGCTTAGCCCGCGTACACTTTTTCCACAAAAAACTGCCCGCTGTGGTCAGCGTATACTTACTTGGAGTGAACTAAGTTTTTTTTTTCAACTCTGATAACGCTACCGCCCTCAGGACAGTCAGTCCTGATAAATGTGAGTTTCGGTAAATGTTATCTAATTTTACATTTTATTCAATAGATCAATCAGATAAGACAAAAATAGCAAGCTCGCCTGCCCGGGGTCAAAACGCTGGAGCAGTTCGACTTCAGCTTCCAGTCTAGTATCGATCGTAAGGTTGTTCGGGAACTGGCCGGGCTGGCGTTCGTGGAGCGCTGCGAGAATGTGATCCTGCGGGGACCACCAGGTGTGGGTAAAACCCATCTGGCTGTTGCTCTCGGAGTGAAAGCAGCAGATGCAGGGCATAGGGTGTTGCTCATGCCACTGGACTGTCTGGTAGCAACGCTTATGAAAGCGAAGCTGGAAAACTGACTGGAGCGTCAGCTACAGCAACTGAGTTATGCCCGGGTGCTGCTCCTGGACGAAATAGGCTATCTGTCGATGACCAGAGAAGAGGCCAGCATGTTCTTCCGGTTACTGAATCGACGGTCTGAAAAAGCGAGTATCATCCTGACATCAAACAAAGGCTTCGCTGACTGGGGGGAGATGTTCAGTGATAACGTGCTGGCAACAGTGATCCTGAACCATCTGCTGCACCACTCACCCTCGTTGAATATCAAAGGAGAAAGCTATCGGTTGAAGGAAAAAACGCAGAGCTGGAGTGCTGGTCAAAAGCGCAACGCCAATCAGCGATGATGAAATGGCGGAAAGCGGACAGCAAAATGACCAAATAGGGGATGCGGTCAAAAAGTTTGTCGGACAAATTCATAAGCGTGAACATACGGCAGAGCAGTTCATAACTAATCTCAACCGGACTCTGACTTGGACATTCAAGGAAAACGTTTGTGATTTGATCACTAAGTTAACGCTGCTATTATCTAAGTCTTAATGTTGGAATCATAATTTTTTTCAATAAATTACCCTGCTAATCAACAGTCCTCACGGAATGAAGGAGCTCTCCGATGAATTTACCCGGTCAGCAGTCGCCTGACAGTACCCTTCCCTCTTATGATCTCTCGCGCAGGCTTGGCCTACAGGTCGGTACTGATATCGACTTTAAAAAGCTGGCCGCGCAACTCGACTGCACACGTAACTTTTACAATGTCGGCATCATTTTTGATGATGGCAAGCAACGCTGGCTAGTTCGCCCGTCACGACGCATTGCTGATGTGAATCAGAGCACCGTCAGCCATGTGGTCATCAGTAAAATTCCGGATGCTAAGGAAACCAGTGCGGAAAAAGCCGTGGTGGCGACGTTAACCACGCCGTCACTTGCGACAGAAATCACCTCAACCGGTTTCGCCTGTGGCGCGATGATTGTTACGCTTGTCATGGCGTTTGGTGCCGGTGCGGCCGTGCCTTTTACCGCTGGCGGGTCCGGTGTGATTGCCGCGATTAGCCTGTCCGGTACGCTGGCAACCGGAGCACAATGCATGATTGGCGCGGGCCGTCTGCTGGCTATCCATAACGACCATGGTTCCGATGTTGCCTGGCTCGACAGCCAGGACTGGTACGTTGCCACCACGACAGTTCTTGATGTCATTTCGCTGGCTGCGGCGGGAACCGCACTACGAGGTACTTTAGAAACGTACAAGCTGATGAAAGCGGCATCTTCAAGTAAAGTTACCGCCTGGTTTCAGAGCCTGAGCCGTGCCGAGCGTAGGCGTATCACGGAAGAGATCATTAAAGCGCAGAATCCAGGCATCTCCAGTGCCGGGGTAAAGGCCGCGATCCGCGCAGGTATTTATCCGAAACGTTTCCCAAGCGAATCGTTACAAAAATCACTGCAGCGCGAGCTGATGAGTGCGGTCAACAACGCATCGGCCTTTGTTGGAAGCTCACTCACTGGAACTATCCGCAATCCACAAAATACCGTCCAGTCAGGGCGCTATGTGGTTGGTGTACTGCAGTCATTTTTACCTAACTAAACGCTGAGTATTCAAATGTTTAAAGTTTTAACCCGTCGCCTGCAACACTGTAACGAGGCGGCCGCCAGCATAAACCATGCCGCCCCGACACAGCTGCAGCAGTTGAAGACGCAGCTGGCCGATGAAATGGGTAAGCCTGTGGGGCTACATACCATGGGTATTCCAGCGGCGGTCAGTACGCTCGGGGTAATTGTCAGTTTCGCCATTCCGCAACTGTGGCTGGGGTATGGCGTAGTCGCCGCACTAGGCCAGCCAGCCGAGCACGTATTCGTGTGGGTTGTGCTGATTGCTCTGCTCTTCGCTGGCATCAACGGCGTGACGATGTTTATGATTGGCAAAGGTAGCATGCGCGCCGTACGGTTACATCTTACTCTGGCGGTGCTAAGCCTGGTATTAACGGCAGCCTATCTGCTGGCCGCACTGAGCGGTAGTTCTTCTCCGGGCGTCAGCCTGACCGCAGCGCTGGTGAGCATTGTCATGCTTGGGCTTAGCGGCAGTTGTATCTTCTCTACCGCTTTCTATAAGATGCTGCTATTTACTTTGCATAACAGAGTCTGGCGCAAGCTTCTCAGCCAGACGCGCTAAACATTTATTCCATAAAAATCCCGCCGCTACCGGCGGGATTTCTTTATTGCTTTTTATACCTGCGCAACCAGATAAGCTTATACGCCGCCGGAATGATAAACAGCGACAGCAGCGGCGCTGTGATCATTCCGCCAATCATCGGCGCGGCGATCCGACTCATAACTTCTGACCCCGTGCCGGTTCCCCAGAGTATGGGCAGCAGACCCGCAATAATAACCGCCACCGTCATCGCCTTGGGTCGGACACGCAGAACCGCGCCATGGTACAGGGCTTCATCCAACGCTTGTGCGGTGAATGTCTCCCGTCGGGATAAGGCCGGGTTCGCTTCGATGGCATGACGCAGATACATCAGCATCACCACGCCAAACTCGGCGGCCACCCCGGCCAGGGCAATAAACCCGGTGCCGGTGGCGACAGACATATGGAAGCCCTGCCAGTACAGGAACCAGATCCCCCCGACCAGGGCGAATGGCAGACTCATCAGAATCAGCAAGGCTTCATCAACGCGGCGGAATGCCAGATACAGCAGAATGAAAATAATCATCACCGTCATCGGCACCATCAGCTTCAGTTTCTTATTGGCATGTTCCAGCAGCTCAAACTGACCGGAGTACGACACGCTGGTTCCCGGTCTCAGCTTCACGTTCTGGCTGATGGCCGTCTTAAGGTCATTGACCACCGACACCATATCCCTGCCGCGGGCATCAATATAGATCCAGCTGGTTGGTCGGGCATTTTCCGTTTTCAGCATCGTCGGGCCGGAAACGACACGTATGTCCGCCACATCCCCCAGCGTGATTTGCTGCTTCATCGGGGTCAGGATCGGCATCTCTTTCAGAGCCTGTGGGCTGTTCCGGTAGTCCTGAGGATAACGAATATTTATCGGGTACCGGGCCACGCCCTCGACCGTTTCCCCTACCGTCTCGCCACCAATGGCGGAGGAGACGAACAGCTGCACATCCCCTACCGTCATACCGAAGCGGGATGCTTTTTCACGATTAATATCCACATCAATGTAACGCCCGCCTTCCAGCCGCTCTGCAAGAGCAGACACCACGCCGGGTACGGTTTTGGCGACCGCTTCAATGCTCTGCGCCGTGGCGTCGATATCCGACAGAATGGTGCCTGACACCTTGATACCAATTGGGCTTTTAATCCCGGTAGAAAGCATGTCGATGCGGTTACGGATCGGCGACACCCAGAGGTTAGCCAGACCCGGCAGACGGACGGTTTTATCGAGTTCGTCAATAATCTTGTCAATCGTCATCCCGGGTCGCCACTGATCCTCGGGTTTCAGTTGAATGGTGGTTTCCACCATTTCAAGCGGTGCGGGGTCCGTTGCAGTCTCTGCCTTACCGGTCTTGCCAAACACAGACGCCACTTCAGGAACGGTTTTGATGAGCTTGTCCGTGGTCTGCAACAGCGCAGCCGCTTCAGCCGGAGAAACGCCCGGCAGTGTTGATGGCATATACAGCAGATCGCCTTCGTTGATCTTCGGCAGAAACTCGCCGCCCATCTGACTCAGCGGCCAGATAACCGTGAAGATCGACAAGGCCGCAACCAGCAGGGTTGTTTTTGGCCAGTGAAGCACCCGCAGCAGCAGCGGATGATAGGCTTTAATCAGCAGCCGGTTCAGCGGGTTACTGCTCTCGGCAGGAATTTTCCCCCGGATCCAGAAGCCCATCAGAATGGGAATGACGATAATGGCCAGCGCGGCTGCGCCTGCCATGGCGTACGTTTTGGTAAAGGCCAGCGGACCAAACAGACGCCCTTCCTGACCTTCGAGGGTAAAAATAGGGATGAACGATAAGGTGATGATCAGCAGGCTGATAAACAGCGCGGGGCCAACTTCAACGGAGGCGTTGGTGATCACCTTCCAGCGGGTCGCGTTATCAATCTGCTCGCCAGGGTGCTGATGTTCCCACTCCTCAAGCCGTTTATGCGCGTTTTCAATCATCACGATGGCGGCATCCACCATCGCTCCCACGGCAATGGCGATCCCGCCCAGGGACATAATATTGGCGTTCAGCCCCTGGAAATGCATGACGATAAAGGCAATACACAGGCCTAGCGGCAGAGAGATAATCGCCACCAGCGCAGACCGCACATGCCAGAGAAACAGCGCGCAGACGATGGCCACCACAATAAACTCTTCCAGCAGTTTATAACTCAGGTTATCAATGGCCCGGTCAATCAGCTGGCTGCGATCGTAGGTGGTAACAATCTCAACACCTTCCGGCAGGCTGGCCTTCAGCGTCTCCAGTTTATCTTTTACCGCGGTAATCACTTCACGTGCGTTTTTACCCGAACGCAGGATCACCACGCCGCCCGCGACCTCTCCCTGGCCGTTAAGCTCGGCGATCCCGCGCCGCATTTCAGGCCCGGTTTGTACGCGAGCAACATCACGCAGATAAACCGGTACTCCGTTCTCGCCGGTTTTCAGGACGATGTTATTGAAATCATCAATGGTCTGAAGATAGCCGCTGGCCCGGACCATATACTCTGCTTCCGCCATTTCGACCGATGAGCCCCCTGCTTCCTGATTAGAGGATCCCAGGGCCTGCTTCACGTCAGCCAGACTGATGCCGTATTGCGCCAGTTTCAGCGGATTGACCTGGATTTGATACTGCTTTACCACCCCGCCGACCGAGGCCACCTCCGCCACGTTCGGGATGGTTTTCAGCTCAAATTTCAGGAACCAGTCCTGCAAGGAACGCAGTTCGGACAGGTCGTGTTTTCCGCTGCGATCCACCAGCGCATATTCAAAGATCCAGCCCACGCCCGTAGCGTCTGGCCCAATTTCCGAACTGACACCAGCAGGCAGCTTCCCCTGAACCTGATTGAGATATTCCAGAACGCGCGAGCGGGCCCAGTAGAGATCGGTCCCGTCTTCAAAAATAACGTACACATAGGAATCACCAAACTGTGAAAACCCACGCACGGTCTTCGCACCCGGCACCGACAGCATGGTCGTGGTGAGCGGATACGTCACCTGGTTTTCGACAATTTGCGGTGCCTGGCCGGGGTAGCTCGTTTTAATAATCACCTGAACATCAGACAGATCGGGTAAGGCATCCACCGGCGTATTGATAATGGTCCATGTTCCCCAGACGCTAAGAAACAGCGCCCCCATCATCACCAGAAAACGGTTGGCGACAGCGCGCCGGATAATCCATGCAATCATCGTCGTCTCCTCAATGGCCTGAATGACTCTTTTCAGGCTGACGCATACGCTCCAGCGCACCGGTAATATTGGCTTCGGAATCAATCATGAACAGACCGCTAACTACCACCGACTCCCCTTCGTTGAGGCCGGTACCCACGCCGGACTGCTGCTGGGATTCGTGCAGAACGTGGATCTGCTTCGGCACAAACCGCCCTTCCGCATCAACGGTGATGACCCGCTGTTCTTTACCCGTATCGATAACGGCCTGGGAGGGGATCAACAGCATCTCCTGGCTTTGGGTGTTCAGCTTCAGATATGCATTCATGCCCGGCTTAAGCCGTTCGTCTTTGTTGGAAACCTGCAAGCGAACCTGCAACGTACGGGTGGCAGGATCGACGCTTGGCAAAATGTTCCATTTTTCAACATGAAAAGATGTATCCGGGTACGCCGGGACCGAAATGTCAAACTGCGAGGAGTCTTTCAGCAGATACGCGATGGATTCAGGTATGGCCGCGCTGATCCACACCGGATCCATCCCCTGAATCTGTGCCACAACCTTATCTTTCGAAATATTCATCCCGGTACGCAGGTCAAAGCCGGTGATCACCCCGTCAATGGGGGCTTTGATGGTAAACCGGGTCTGGACCGTGCGGGTCGAGCGTAACCTTTGAATATCCGCTTCCGGCATGCCTGCCAGACGAAGCCGTTCAAGCACCCCTTTCAGCTGCGTGGGCGTGCCGCCGGTGCCGGACAACAGGAGGAACTCACTCTGCGCTTCCACCCACTCCGGAATAGTAATGTCGATAAGCGGCGTGCCTTTCTTCACACGATCGCCTGTCGTCAGGGGATACACTTTCTCCACAAAGCCTTCGGATCGTGCCTGCACAATCACAAACTGATATTCGTTATAGCTGACGTTGGCCGGGATGGTCTGGGCATAATTCAGCATGCCGCGGGTCACTTTTTGCGTTTTTAATCCCAGGTTCTGAACCTGCGTCGGATCAATACGGATACCGGCACCGTTTTTATCGTCATTCTCATCCGCGTATTTAGGGACCAGATCCATATCCATAAACGGCGATTTACCGGGTTTATCGAATTTAACGTCGGGCTTCATCGGGTCATACCAGAAAAGCACCTTTCGTTCCGGCGGGGTAATTTCTGTTTTTTCTGCAGCATAAATATACTGCCACGCCGTCACTGCAATCAGCCCTCCCGCAAGAAGGCTGCCGATTATCATTGCAGCATATTTAACCTTTAACGATGCCATGCCGTGTCTCGCTATTTAATGCTCTTGAGTAAAGAGATATTGCCCTGCTGCACAAAAGAAAATTTCACGTGGTTGCCGACTTTTACGGCCTTAATACTTTCGTCTGCGTCAGTAAAGGTGAAACGCATGGTCATGGCGGGCCAGCCAATTTCCGGGATGGCTTCATGAGCGATCGTTACCTTTTTGTTTGTGAAATCAATGTCCTTTACGATGCCAGTCCCGGAGACAACCTGCTCTGTGGCCCCTTCGCTGGCAGCACTCATCTCTGCGTGCTGATGAACCTCGGCCTGCAGGCCGGCAGAAAACATCATGGAGATCGCACCGAATACAACGGCCTTCATTGAATTACGCATATTATTTTCCTGTTGAGTTAACTGAGGTTATTCGACCCAACCGCCGCCCAGCGCGGTGAAGAGATTAATTTCATTAACCTGTCGGGCGTAAATAAGGTCGAGAATGTTTTGCTGCGTGGAAAACAGCGCGCGTTCCGCGTTTAATACTTCGATATAACTGACCGCACCGCGGGTATATAACCCTCTGGCACGCTGCAGGGTGATGTTTAGCGAATCAAGATACCGCTGTTGCGCAGCAAGTTGCTGGCTGAGGCTGTCCCGCAGTGCGAGCGCGTCGGCGACCTGTTTAAAGGCGGACTGAATTTTTTGTTCGTAATTCACAACCGACTGCTGCTGGCGAATTTCGGCCAGCTTCAGGTTGGCTTTATTCCTGCCCGCATTAAAAATGGGAATGTCTATTTTGGGAATAACGTTCCACATGCCGCTGCCGGACGTGAAGAGGCCAGATAATTCCGTGCTGCCCGTCGAAAGCCCGCTGGTCAGGGAGATGGACGGGAAAAAGGCAGCGCGCGCCGCGCCAATATTCGCATCGGCCGCTTTAAGCTGATACTCCGCCTCCATAATATCCGGGCGCTGCAGCAATATTGCCGATGAAAGATGGGGTGGTAGTTGTACCGGCACAATATCGCTGGCGTTCATTCCGCCGTCGCCAGGTAGCGCGCGATACGTCCCGAGGACCAGTTGCAGGGCATTATTGGCCTGTGCCAGCTCCCCCTCTCTTTTGGCAATTTCTGCCCGGGTACTTTCGATCTGCCCCCGGGCCTGCTCCAGCGCCAGCACGTTCGTGCTTCCCGTCACCAGCTGTTGCTCAACGAAGGCGTAAGACTGCTGATAATTTGACAGCGTATCCCGCGCGATACGCAGCTGTTTGTAGGCCAGCTGCTGGTTGAAATAGCTCTGGGACACATTAGCGACAAGCAAAATATGCACGGCACGACGGGCTTCTTCGCTGGCGAAAAAGTTTTGTCGGTCGGCATCGCTCATGTTCTTTAGCTTGCCAAAAAAGTCGAGTTCGTAGCTAAGCGCAAGTCCCGCGTCGTACTGCTGTGAGGTGGGTTTGTCACTCTTTAGCCCCCCGCTGTAAGTGACGCCCGAGGAGGCGTTCAGCTGAGGATAACGCTCCGCATCCGTCACGTTGAACTGCGCCCGGGCCTCTTCAACCTTCAGCGCGGCCATTTTTATATCGCGGTTGTTCTTCAGGGCCTCTGTAATCAATCCCGCGATTTGCGGATCGACGAAGAAGTTGCGCCAGCCGGTGTCCTGATACATGCCCTCCACGGGCGTCAGGCTGTTACGCGACAGCGAAAACTGCTGGGGTACCGGTGACGTCGGGCGTTGGTATTCAGGGGCCAGCGAGACGCATCCTGTCAGGATAAATACCGTAGTGATGCTTAGTCGTTTTAGCAGGAACATAGCGGTTCAGATGAATTCCAGAGTATTTTTAGGGCTACTCTACTGAACGCGTCCTGTTTGACGGGTGACAGGATAATGACAATGTTGTCATTTATGGCGTAAGTCATTGTTAACGGTCACGGGTGCAATAGAATGTGCTGAGCAGCCAGTCGGGGTAAGCGTGATGAAAATATTGATTGTTGAAGACGAAATTAAAACCGGTGAGTACCTCAGCAAAGGGCTTACGGAAGCGGGCTTTGTGGTGGATCGCGCTGACAACGGCCTGACCGGCTACCATCTCGCCATGACCGCCGATTATGACCTGCTCATTCTGGATATCATGCTTCCTGATGTGAACGGCTGGGATATCATCCGCATGCTCCGCTCTGCCGGAAAGGGAATGCCGGTCCTGTTGCTGTCGGCTCTCGGCACCATTGAGCACCGGGTGAAAGGCCTGGAGCTGGGGGCGGATGATTACCTGGTTAAGCCCTTTGCCTTTGCTGAGCTGCTCGCCCGGGTCAGAACGCTGTTACGACGCGGCAATACGGTGATCGCCGAGAGCCAGTTTACGGTGGCAGATCTGAGCATCGACCTCGTATCAAGGAAGGTAAACCGCGCCGGAAACCGCATTCTGCTCACCAGCAAGGAGTTCAGCCTGCTGGAGTTTTTTGTTCGCCATCAGGGTGAAGTGCTGCCCCGCTCGCTGATTGCCGCGCAGGTCTGGGATATGAATTTCGACAGCGACACCAACGCGATTGACGTCGCGGTGAAGCGGTTACGCGCCAAAATCGACAACGATTACGAACCGAAGCTGATCCAGACGGTGCGCGGCGTGGGCTATATGCTGGAGGTTCCTGATGCAGAGTAAGCCCGCCAGACGCCCCTTCTCCCTGGCTCTGCGCCTGACGTTCTTTATCAGCCTCTCCACCATTCTGGCTTTTTTCGCGTTTACCTGGTTTATGCTCCACTCCGTTGAAAAGCACTTTGCCGAGCAGGATATCAGCGATCTGCAACAAATCAGCCGCGCCATGCACCGCATACTGCAGTCACCCGCGGATCCGGATGAAAAGAAAATCAGCAAAATAAAAGAGTCGCTGGCCAGCTATCGCAACGTTGCCGTCCTGCTGCTCGATCCCCGTGGCAATGTGCTCTTCAGCTCACAGGGTGAGGCCATCCGGCCAGCGGTGAATACCGCGGATTTCAGCGCCCATCGCCGCGCGCAGGATGTGTTTCTTTGGTCAGTGGAGGACGCTGGCAAGGCGATGCACGCCGGGTCCGACATGAAGATGGAAACATACCGGATTATCGCCTCGTCCGGCACCGCGACATTGCAGGGAAAAGAACAACACTATGTCATGCTGATCGGCCTCTCCATTAATTTTCATCTTCACTACCTTGAGGCGTTGAAAAAGAACCTGATTGCCATCGCGGTGGCGATCAGCCTGCTGATTATTCTGCTCATTCGCATCGCGGTACGTCAGGGACACCTGCCCCTGCGTAACGTCAGCAATGCGATAAAAAATATCACCTCAGAGAATCTGGATGCGAGGCTTGAGCCGTCGCGGGTGCCGGTTGAGCTGGAGCAGCTGGTGATCTCGTTTAACCACATGATTGAAAAAATTGAGGATGTCTTTACCCGTCAGGCAAATTTCTCTGCCGATATCGCCCATGAGATCAGAACCCCGATCACCAATCTGGTAACGCAAACGGAAATTGCGTTAAGCCAGAACCGCTCGCCGAAAGAGCTGGAGGATGTGCTGTACTCCAGCCTTGAAGAGTACAACCGGATGACCCGCATGGTCAGCGATATGCTGTTCCTGGCCCAGGCGGATAATAATCAGCTGATCCCTGACAGGGTAACCTTTGATTTGAGCGCGGAGGTGATGAAAGTCTTTGATTTCTTCGAAGCCTGGGCGGAAGAACGCCATATCACGCTGCGTTTTAACGGCACGCCCTGCCTGATAGAAGGCGATCCGCAGATGTTCCGGAGAGCCATCAATAACCTGCTCTCCAATGCCCTGCGCTATACGCCGGACGGAGAAACGGTGACCGTGTCGGTAAGCGAAAAGGAAAACGTGTGCGAGCTGATCGTTACCAACCCCGGCAAGCCGATCCCTGAAGCACATTTGCCCCGGCTGTTCGACCGCTTTTACCGGGTGGATCCGTCCAGACAGCGAAAAGGCGAAGGCAGCGGGATCGGCCTGGCGATTGTGAAATCCATCATCACCGCGCATCACGGCAACGTGCGTGTGGAATCCGATGCTGTGTCGACCCGTTTTATATTATCGGTGCCGCGACTGATGGCACACCGCTAGCACCTTCTCTCTGAGCCACCGGTGGCCCGGATCCTGTTCCATCCGCGGGTGCCACATCTGAGATACGGTAATGGTCCGGGTGTTGAACGGCAGTTCAAAGATGTGCACGTTCTCGCTCATCGGTTGATTGAGCAGATACAACGCCGGGACCATCGCAATCAGATCGGACGCCAGCGCCACGGATAAGGCCGTCGGAAAACCGGGCACCACGCTGGCGATTTTGCGTTTCATCCCCCGCGCGGCCAGGGCATCATCAACAAAACCGTGTGATGAGCCATTTGGCGCGGTCACCACATGACCCCAGGCGACATAATCCTCAAGGCTGACTGCTGGCAGCGCCGCCAGCGGATGCCCTTTGCGCACCGCGCCTACAAAGCGGTCCTCAAAGAGCCGCTGCAGACGAATT
The DNA here is from genome assembly GCF_001463365.1 of Enterobacter sp. 50793107. Classification (NCBI taxonomy): domain Bacteria; kingdom Pseudomonadati; phylum Pseudomonadota; class Gammaproteobacteria; order Enterobacterales; family Enterobacteriaceae; genus Enterobacter; species Enterobacter sp. 50793107. The sequence goes on from NZ_LNII01000062.1 coordinate 14,420, forward strand.
TCGGGCCCCATGTTGCTCTGCACACCAATTTCCAGGTCAACCAGCCCCTCCCGCAGATAACGCGACGTTTTCTCCGGTTTTGGGGCAAAGCGGATGCAGACATCCGGCGCTGCTTCCGCAACGGCCGCAATCAGCAACGGGCCAAACGCCACCACAAAGCCATCATTGGCTCTGACGGTAAACACACGTTCAAGATTTTCTGCCCGGAAGGTGTCCGTTGAAGGCTGTAGCACCGCCCTTGCCTCATGCAGCGCATGTCGGGCGCGATCCCGGGTGGCTTCGGCCCACGGAGTCAGCACCATCTGACGCCCGGCACGCACCAGAATCGGATCGCCGGTGACCTCACGAAGTCTGCTCAGCGTGCGGCTCATGGCTGAGGTGCTCAGGTTAAGACGCCGCGCCGCCCCCGCCACGCTGGCTTCAGCCAGCAGGATGTCGAGTGCGACAAGCAAGTTGAAATCAGGATCGGTCACAAAACCTCCTCATACAGGGCGTTTGATGCAACGTATAAGTGCAAATACTGCGTCTTCCGCCCTGTATAACCCATTACTATAGTGTCGTCATCAACATTCTTGCCTGGAGATAACACGATGACGCTCTTTTCAAACCAACCCGGCGACGAAGGGTTACCGGGACATGAACGCGCCCGGGTGATGGCTGCAGTGATGACCACCACGTTGATGGGCGTCTTCGATGGCACCATGATCAACATTGCCCTGCCATCAATGGCCAGCGCGATGCAGGTGCCCGCGAATGTCGCAGTCTGGTTCGCCAACGGTTACTTGCTGTCTGCGGCAATGACGTTAGCCATCTTCGCCGCACTCGCCGCGCGGGTGGGTTACCGCCCGGTGTTTCTGGCAGGACTGGCTACGTTTACCCTGACCTCGCTCGGCTGCGCGCTGGCAACAACGCCGGAAATGCTGATCGGGATGCGTATTTTGCAGGGTATCGGCGGCGCGGCCACGCTGAGTATTGCCCCGGCGATCCTGCGCTCGGTATTCCCTGGACGGCTGCTTGGCCGCATTCTGGGGCTGCACGCCCTGCTTATCGCCGCCAGCACCGCTATTGCACCGGTGCTGGGCGGAACAATACTCGACGTACTGAGCTGGCAATGGCTGTTCGCGATCAACATTATGCCCGGCACCGTTGCCCTGCTGCTGGCCTGGAAAGCGCTGCCGCGGGCGACGGCCTCTGATACGTCCCCGTTCGACGTGCCCGGTGCCCTGCTGTCCGTGATCCTGCTGGGGTCAATGATCATGGCGGCAAACAGCGTAGAGAATAGAGCGCACGCCATCAGCACCGTTTGCTGGGCATTTGTCGCTACGGTCAGCCTCATCGCTTTTGTCTGGCATATCCGCCGTGCCCGGAGCCCCATCCTGCCACCGGTGATATTCAGCAACGGACGGTTTACCCTCGCCGCCCTAACCTCGCTGGCCTCGTTTGTGAGTCAGGGCATTACCTTTATCGCGCTGCCGTTTCTGTTTCAGAGCGTGTACGGCTATAGCCCGGCGATCTCCGCTTTACTGTTCACCCCCTGGCCGATAGGTATCGTACTCATTGCGCCGCACGCGGGCCGTTGGGCAGACACGATCTCCGCCCCGTTGATCTCCACGCTTGGACTGATGATTTTTGTCGTTGGGTTGATTTTGCTGGCGACGCTGCCTGCCGGCCCTTCTGCCTGGGATATCTGTCTCAGGAGCCTGGTGTGCGGTATCGGCTTTGGCTGTTTCCAGAGTCCCAATAACCGTGAAATGCTCTCTAACGTTGCCCGGGAGTACGCCAGCTATGCATCCGGGGTATTGTCCATCGTCAGAACGTTCGGCCAGTGTCTCGGTGCCGCCGTGGTGGGAGTTTTGCTGGCTGCGACCGCAGGGTCAGATCATCAAATGCTGGATGACGGTGCCGTTCATATTGCGCTGTGGATCGCGGTGATCGCGTCAACTGCGTCAGTATTATTTAGCGTTAGCCGACTGCGTCGCGCGCGACAGGCTACGGCATAAATGCCAGGGCAGCGTCCTGCGACGCTGCCCCCATATTTACTCCAGCGCCAGCAGCGCAAAACTCGCCAGCCAGTGCCCACCGCTGTAGTGGCTGCCGACAACATGCCCGACGCTCGCCGTCAGGTGTTTCGCCACCGCATCACGCAGCGCCTGCTGCGCCGGATGATCCTCCGGCAGCGCACTGGCAATATGCTTCATGCACCAGGCGCGGCTGAGGTTTAATCCGTCCAGATGCGCAATTTTGGGGTCGGTACGGTCGCTCACTTCTGCCGGGTTCATCAGCGCAGAAACAGCCCCGATATTCGGCAGAAACGCGTCGAACCAGGCCGGGAAATTCTCCGCGACCTTGCTCATCAGCAGAGCCTCTGTCAGCGCGCCGGATACATACTCATCACCACCCGGTTCATAGTGAGCCGGATACTGGGTATCCGCGTGATAAAACCGCGTCGCCGCCTCCAGAATGGCACTCTCCAGCGCGTTATCTTCCACCGCCCGGGCGTAATCGATCCCCAGCGCGAGGGCAAACGCGGTGTTGTAATGCGTGCCAACCCGGATCGGGTACGTCAGCTTACTGAGGTAATCCACCAGACGGTTGCGAATGTCCTGCGTTAACGGCGCAAGCGTCTGATACCAGCCTGCCGCCTGCGGCAGCGATGACTGTTTCAGCTCCTGGGCCAGTGCCAGCAGCCAGCCATAGCCATACGGACGCTCGAACGAGGCACGGAACGGCGCGTTGAAATAAGCCAGCTCCTGCGCCACGTTTTCTGGCGTGAGATGGTCGGCAAACAGCGTGATAATGTCATCCCGGCACGACAGTTCCGGGTAGAGGCGCAGGCAGCGCAGCAGCAACCAGTAGCCGTGTACCGCCGAGTGCCAGTCAAAACAGCCATAAAAAATGGGATGCAGTTCGCGCGGCGGCAGGACGTCCCCATCATCATTGAGCAGATGCATAATGTGGTTCGGGTATTCCTGGCGCAGATAGGTCAAAGGCATTCTGGCAAAAGCATCAGCCTGGTGTTGCGTTAATTCCATCACAGCTCCTTAGGTTGCCACGCTTAGCGAAACACGAGGAAATACATTAAGAACACGTTGACCACCAGCAGGGTTAACGCGGTCGGGATCTGGATCTTAATGACCTGATATTTGTCTTTCAGCTCCAGTAACGCGGCGGGAACGATGTTGAAGTTCGCCGCCATCGGCGTCATCAGCGTGCCGCAATAGCCAGCGTACATACCAATCGCCAGCAGCGGTGCCGGATTACCGTGATGCACGTGGATCAGAAACGGTAAGGCGATACCGGCGCTCAGCACCGGGAAGGCCGCAAAGGCATTACCCATGATCATGGTGAACAGCGCCATGCCGACGCAGTAAATCACCACCAGCATAAAGCGGCTGTCCGGGTTCACAAACAGGCTGACTACCTTCTGCACGGAGTTGCCGGTATTGGCCACCACAAAAACCCCGCCCAGCATGGCCAGCATCTGCGGCAGGATCACCGCCCAGCCAATGGTATCCACCAGGCGGCGAGACTGACGGACGGCATGCAGCGGCGTACCTTTTGTCAGCCACCAGCCGGTAAGGATGGCCGCCACACAGGCCACGCACAGCGCCGCCAGCGTGAGCTGTTTTTGATCGAGCAGGTAAACCCCGCCAATCGACACCCCTTTCAGGAACAGCGTGCCGATAACCGTCACTACCGGGATCATCAGGGTCGGTAAAAACAGCCAGTTTTTCAGCCGGTTTGATGAGGCAACACGCTCTGGCTCGCTGGCCATTTTGTACTGCCCTTTACCGACCAGCCCAAAGCCTGCCAGCAGGGCAATTACAATCACGGCGCCGCCAATGATCCGGTACGCCAGCGAGCGGCCCAGCTCCTGCACCATCAGGTCACCGAACAGGAAGATCCCACCGAACAGAAACCAGAACAGTGCCGTGGTAAAACGTTTGGGGTTGGCGCGATCGCGCAGGGTCATGACCACCAGCAGCATCACGACAAAGCCAATCAGGTAGTACACGCGGTTAATGGTGAGCAACGTCATCATGGCGCGATCTCCTGCGTTCCCTGCCCGGCTTTCCAGGCCATCACGTCACGGCGGATGCTGGCATCCAGGCGCAACAGACGCGTCATATGAATAATCAATGCCGCAATCGCCGTCGGGATCGCCCAAAGGCCGATATGCAGCGGTTCAATCCCCTGAATACCGTTCTCCTTCAGGAAGGCGTCGATCAACAGCACCGCCCCGAAGGCGATAAAGATATCCTCGCCAAAGAACACCGCGATATTGTCACACGCGGCGGCATGGGCTTTGATTTTGTCGCGAATATGCTGGGGCAGTTCGCCGTACTCGTTCAGCGCCGCCCCTTCGGCCATCGGTGCCAGCAGCGGACGCACCGTCTGGGCATGACCGCCCAGCGACATCAGCCCCAGCGCGGCCGTCCCCTCGCGGGCGACAAAATAGATCATCAGAATACGCGCCGAAGTGGCGCTGGCGATCTTCGCCACCCACGCCTGTGCGCGCTCTTTTAGACCGTAATATTCCAGCAGACCAATAACCGGCAGGATCAGAATGAATGTGGCCAGAGAGCGGCTGTTGACGAACTTCTCGCCGAAGGTTTCCAGCAGCATGCCGAAATCCATCCCAACCAGCAGACCCGTCGTCAGCCCCGCTACCACGACCACCAGTAGCGGGTTGAAGCGCAGGGCAAAACCAATAACCACCACCGGGATCCCGATAAGCGGCAACAGTGTAGAACCGTCCATAAACGTTACCCTATCCAAAGTGAGCGTTGCGCGCCGACGGCTATTTTTTTAATTTGCGGCGAGCGATGTTGTGTTTTCCGTCAGGCTTCGAAAACCTGCGTTAAAAAGCTATATCTGAACCGCAAAAACATGTAAACAATTTATCAATAAAATGTTCTTATTTTATCGATGAGTTTACATTTCCGGGCAACAGCCACACTCCCGTAAGGAACGTTATGACCCTGAAGAAAAGTGCTGCATCAATGAATCACGACGACATTAACGACGGCCGGATCGTCTCCTCCCGCCATCTGGTTTCCGAGCGCTGCGCGGAGCTATCGGAGCTGGAGTACGCGCTGATCATGACCAGTAACGCGTTCAATAAATGGATGGTGCGCTGCATGACCGCGGCCGGTGAGCCGGATATGGGGGCCTTTGACGTCTCGCTTTTGCATCATGTGAATCACCGCAATCGCAAGAAGAAGCTGGCCGATATCTGTTTTGTGCTCAACGTGGAAGACACCCACGTGGTGACCTATGCGTTGAAAAAGCTGGTCAAGGCGGGCTACGTCACCAGTGAAAAAGCAGGAAAAGAGCTTTTCTTTTCCACCACGGAGGCGGGAAAAGCACTGTGCATGAAATACCGGGATGTGCGCGAAGCGTGTCTGATCAACATACATGCCGAAAGCGGGATTTCGGGTGCCGCTATCGGTGACACCGCCCAGCTGCTGCGCACCATTTCATCCCTGTATGACACCGCCGCACGGGCGGCGGCATCACTTTGACATCACGGGCGTCTGAAGAGAGTAATACTGCGTCCCGCCAGTTCGTAATCCACGGTCCGGGTGATGACCTCGCCCGTGGCAACCTCCCCAGCCGTGGAGAGCTCCAGCACCCAGCCTCCTTCACCAAACTGCGGGATCTGGAACGACACGGCGCCTTCGAACGGGTTGAACAGCATCAGCACGTCGTGCCAGATCCCCTCCTCCTGGATGAGATCGGGCCGGCTGATGGAGACGCCGATTGTCGAGCCTTCCTCCCATTGCTCAGACTGCTGCGGTCCTCCTCCGGCGTTAAACCAGCGGATCTCAAGACCGTCTCGCCAGCTCTCCCGGCGCAGCAGCGGCTGTTTGGCGCGAAGCGCAATCAGGTGCCGGGTAAACTCGCGCAGCGTGACGTCGTTTTCTGACAACCCTTTCCAGTTGATCCAGGAGATCTCGCTGTCCTGGCAATAGCCGTTGTTGTTCCCTTTTTGCGTCCGGCCAAACTCATCCCCGGCCAGCAGCATCGGTGTACCGTGGGAGAACAACAGCGTGGTGAGGAAGTTCCGTTTCTGCCGTTCACGGGTGGCAATAATGTCGGGGTTCTCGGTCGGGCCTTCCTCGCCATAGTTATACGCGCGGTTATCGTTATGCCCGTCGTTGTTCTCTTCACCATTATCGGCGTTGTGTTTCTCGTTGTACGACACCAGATCGTTCAGCGTGAAGCCGTCATGCGCGGTAATAAAGTTGACGCTGGCCCACGGGCGACGCCCGCGTAAATCATAGAGATCGCCCGAGCCCAGCAGGCGGGCGGCAAAATCAGTGGGAACGTTATCGCCCCGCCAGTATTCGCGAACGGTATCGCGATATTTGTCGTTCCACTCGCCCCAGCCGGGCGGGAAGCCGCCCACCTGATAGCCGCCGGGGCCGATATCCCAGGGCTCACCGATGAGCTTGAGTTTTGATAAAACCGGATCCTGGGTCATGGCATCAAAGAAGCCACCGCGCGGATCGAACCCTTCTGGCTCGCGCCCCAGTATCGTGCCCAGATCGAAGCGAAAACCGTCGATATGCATCGATTCCGCCCAGTAGCGCAGCGAATCCATGATCATCTGCAGCACACGCGGGTGTGAGGTGTTCACCGTATTCCCCGTGCCGGTGTCATTGATGTAATAGCGATGCTGATCCGGCAAGGTGCGGTAATAGCTGTAGTTATCGATACCCTTGAATGAGAGCGTCGGGCCAAGCTCATTGCCCTCTGCCGTGTGGTTATAGACCACATCCAGAATCACCTCGATACCCGCGTCATGGTAGGCGCGGACCATATCGCGAAAACCCTGGATCCCTGCAGGGCCGTAATAACGTGACGCGGGCGCAAAAAAGCCCAGCGTGTTATAGCCCCAGAAATTCTTCAGGCCGCGGTCCAGCAGGTGCTGATCGTCCGGGAACCAGTGAACCGGCAGCAGCTCGACGGCGGTGATACCCAGACTTTTGATGTAATCGACCGAGGCTTTATGCCCCATGCCTTCAAAGGTGCCGCGCAGCTCGGGCGGTATCGCCGGGTTGAGCTGGGTAAAACCTTTCACATGGCTCTCATAGACCACGGTATGCGGCCATGGGATCGCTGGCCGCTGATGGTCCTGCCAGTCAAACGCATTCGGATCGATGACCCTGCATTTTGGGGTGAACGGCGCGCTGTCACGCGTATCAAAGCTCAGATCCAGCGCATCATGACCCAGTTCGTAGCCAAAATGGGCATCATTCCAGTCGATATCGCCCACCAATTCACGAGCATAGGGATCGATGAGCAGCTTATGCGGGTTAAAGCGATGCCCGTTTTCCGGATCATAAGGCCCGTAGACGCGATAGCCATACAGCGCGCCGGGCTGGAGGTCGGGCACATAGCCATGCCAGATCTCGTGGGTATATTCCGGCAGCCCCAGACGGGCGATTTCCGTTTTACCGGAGGGGTCAAACAGACAGAGCTCCACCCGCTCGGCGTGAGCTGAAAAAAGCGCGAAGTTAACCCCTTTCCCGTCATAATTTGCACCCAGCTGCTGGCCATGACCGGCCCGTATGTCAAACGTATTTTCCTTTGCCATTTTCGTTCTCCACGATTATTCGCAGGTAAGCAGAACTAACAAACTTCCTGTTTCAGACGTTAAATCCAGCGTCTCCCGCAGCGCCCGACGTTCACCGGTAAACAGATCCCGGTAGCGTTTCCCGGAAAGCTCTTCGGGGATGACGACCGAAGTGTTGGCCCACAGCGTTTCGTTTGTGGGGGTAGCAAAAACCAGACGCGGTACGGCAACAATCAGCGCCTCCCCGTCCTTCACGCGCGCGTAGACAATCAGGTTTTCCTCGCGCTCGCCGCTGACCTTCAGCGGCAGCCAGTCGCCGTACTGGAAGAGCGATAAATAGTGCTGCCGGACGCGTAACAGCGTGGCGGTGACATACTGCTTCACCCTGCCGTTTCGCCACTGCTGTTCGTCGGCAAACAGCTTTGCGTCGGCGCTGCTCAGGTTTTGCCTCAGCGTGGCGAAATCCGGCTCCAGCCGGTTATCCGGGTCGACCAGGCTAAAATTAAGCGCCTCGCTTCCCTGATATATATCCGGTACGCCCGGCGCCGTCAGTTTGATCACCGTCTGGCTCAGGCTGTTCATCAGCCCGGCGCGGATAAAGGGTTGCAGGGAGGACGAGAAATCATGCAGGAACAGCGTGTTCTCAGGGGACAGCAAGTGCCGGACGTAATTCAGCACCACGCTCTCATAGCTCTCATTGCTGTCGATCCAGTCGGTACGCTGTTTGGCCTCGCGCAGCGCTTTCTCAATAAACCCGAGGAAACGCGCTTCGAGAGACTTCAGCCCTTCACTATCGTCAGGCGACAACGTTGCAGGCCAGACGCCCGCCAGCGCCTGGTAGATCATCCAGGTATCGGCCGCGTTTGGCGCGGTACCGTCATTGAGAAAACGCACCTGGGTCTGGTTCATCTGCCGCCAGCGCGCCAGATTTTCACCCCACTGTTCCGGGGCTTCCGTCAGGGTGTAGAGGCGTGCCCGCGCGTCTTCCCCGCGCTTGGTGTCGTGCGTGGAGGTCCCCAGCAGCGCATCGGGCTGACGGGCCAGACGGATGCGCATCTCCTGGTGAAAGCGGGATAACGAGAACGCGCGCGGGGTGGGATCGGCCCCCACTTCGTTCAGGGCGAGCTCGAGGTTATGGCGGAAAAAGAGCGTATCTTCCACCGATTTCGCCATCAGCGGCCCGGTAAGCTGCTGGAAGCGGGTTCTGAACAGCGAGGCCGCATCGCGGCTGCTGGCGTCCAGGTCGCCGGTGAGGATCCTCACCAACAGGCTTAACGCCGGTTCCGGTGCGTCGACGCTGGCAACAACGCGGTTCAACAGCGCGACATCCGGGGCGGTTAACCCGTCGGTGGTGCCGTAGGTGCGGTAGACCGGAAACGCAATCAGCAGTTCGCGCAGCGTGTAGCGTATGTCGTCCTGCGGCACGTCAATGTCGTTGCATCGGGCAAGGTCGGTGGCAATGTTAAGCAGCGTGGTGAATTCACCCTCAAAATTGCGATCGGTCATCAGCCCTTTAGCGTTGCGAAGTTCCGCATGGCGATCGACCGTCACGCCCAGCGTCTCGTCGTGGATTTTTTCCAGCCGCCCGAGGTTATTATCGTCGACCAGCACTTCGGCCAGCGAGGCGATAAACTCATATCCGGTGGTGCCGGATACCGGCCATTCCACAGGCAGTTGTTCCCCTTTGGCGAGAATTTTTTCCACCGTGATATAACAGTCGGGACCGGTTGCCTGCCGTAACCGCTGCAGGTAACCCAGCGGGTCGGCCAGCCCGTCGATATGGTCAATGCGCAACCCGTCGACAATGCCGGTATGCACGAGCTCGAGGATCAGGCGATGCGTATCCTGAAACACTCCCTCGTCTTCCACTCTGACGCCCACCAGGCCGGTAATTTCAAAAAAGCGCCGCCATGAGAGCTGTTTCGGCGCTTCCCGCCAGGACATCAGCCGCCAGCTCTGCGCCTCGTGGATCGCCTCGATGCTTTTCTCCGCAGCCCATGTTCCGGGGTTAAGCGGATAGGCTGTGTCATAGTAGACCAGCGCGGCCTCACCGGTGACACTGTCACGTTTCAGAGTAATTGCCCCTTTCTCCAGCTCGGCCTCAAAGGTGTCGCCAAGAAACGGCAGCGTCAGCGGGCGCGACCAGTCGATATCAAAATAGTGCGCGTAACGGCTTTGCTGACCAAACGCGATAACATCCCGCCACCAGCGGTTTTCCAGCGAGGTCGACATATGGTTAGGGACGATGTCCAGAATGAGCCCCATTCCCGCCTGCCTGAGTGCCACCGTCATGCGGTCGAAACCGGCGCGCCCGCCAATGGCGGGATCGATTTCGTTAGGATCGGTGACGTCATAACCGTGGGTTGAACCGGTGGTGGCGGTAAATATCGGTGAGGCATAGAGATGGCTGATCCCGAGGTCTTTAAGGTATGGCACCAGCTCCACCACGCGGTCAAAGGTCATGCCATTGCGGAACTGTATTCGGTATGTGGCACAAGGGATCATGATGCGTCTCCATCTGCAAAACGAACGACAATGCTGTTTGGCACTAACACCTCAGCGGCCTCCGGCCAGCTAAAGAGCGTTTCGCCTGCCAGCGCAGGAACGTCAACGGGCTTATTACCGATATTCAGCGCCAGCGACAATGTACCCGTCGGGAAAGACCAGCTCACCGCCACCATACCGGGAGCGGTCTTAACGATTTTGCCCTCAACGGTGCCGCCAGGGCGAAGTAACGGCACAAGATAGCGATGCCGCAGGACCAGCAGGCTTCGCGTGAAGCGCAGCCAGGATTTACCCTGCGCAGTCGTCACGTTGTGCCAGTCCAGTTTTGAGCGGGCAAAAGTCTGCTCGTCATTCGGATCCGGTACATCGCCATCGTGTCCGCTGTGGCCGGTAAACTCTTTTGCCCGCCCTTCCCGCACGGCTTTCGCCAGATCGCCATGAAAATCCGTAAAGAACAGGAACGGGTTGGTTTCGCCATACTCTTCGCCCATAAACAGCAGCGGGATATGGGGTGACAGCAGCAGCGCGGCGAGCAGAACGCGGGTTTTATCCGCGCCCGCAAGGGTAATAAGACGTTCGCCCTGGGCGCGGTTACCGGTTTGATCGTGGTTTTGAATAAAATCGACAAAGAAGGTCGGCGGCTGGGTGTGGCATTCCACCCCGCGTGAGTGTCCGGTCTGCAAAGAGACCTCACCCTGATAGACAAACCCTTCTGCGAGTGCTCTGGCGAATTTTTTTTCCGGTTCGAAGGCAAAATCCTGATAGTAGGCATGCGTTTCGCCGGTGGCAAAGACGTGGGCGGCGTTGTGGAAATCATCATTCCACTCGGCGGTAAACAGCGGCGTGGCTCCCTTTTCATCGCGTGGATGCAGGAAAATCACGTTACGGCTGTCCTCGGTGGTGAGATGGATATGACGATCCGGGAGCGCTTCGCGGATCGTTTCCGCGATCTGCTGAAGAATATGTTTCGACGCCGTATCTTTAATCTGGTCGATGGCATCAAACCGTAAGCCATCCAGACGGTATTCGGTCAGCCAGAACAGGGGCGCGTCAAGAATGTAGTGTCTGACCGGCTCCCGTTCATAGGCGATACCGTTACCCCACGGCGTCATTCTCTGCGCATCAAAAAACGCGGGTGACAGCAAGGGTAAGTAGTTTCCTTCTGGGCCGAAATGGTTGAGTACGATATCCAGCACGACAGAAAGGCCCAGGCCGTGCGCCGCATCGATGAACGCGTGAAAATCCTCCGGCGTGCCATAGGCGGAATGCGGGGCATACAGCAATACGCCGTCATAGCCCCAGCCGCGGCTGCCGCCGAACTGTGAAACCGGCATAACTTCAAGCTGGGTGATGCCGAGTTCAGCCAGATACGGCAGCTTGTCGATAGCCGCCCGGAAGGTGCCCTGCGGCGTAAAGGTGCCAATATGCAGTTCGTAAATCACCGTCTCTTCCCACGGTCGCCCTGCCCAGTCTGGGTTGATGGGCTGATAGCGGCCGGGGTCAATCACCACGGAGGGGCCATTAACGTCCCCTTTCTGCGCCCGCGATGCTGGGTCAGGTACCGCCATGCCGTCCTGTAAAACGAACTGATACTCGGTGCCATGCGTCACGCCAGGTACGTCAATCTGGAACCAGCCGTTCCCGACCGCCGTCATGGGCAGATCGCGTTCTGCCAGACGTAGCGTAAGTTGTTGTTGTCCCTCAGCCCAGACGCGAAAACGTACAACGTCACTGGAAATAAACTCAGCACCCCACTGCTTTTGAAATGTCCTGAATTCCATTCATTGTCCTCGAATGACCCACATTTTACGCGGAATGAAGTACAAGCTTAGTTCAGGATCGAAAGCACGTTTCAACAGAGCCCCAACGTGCAACCGTCATTTTTCTGTCACTTAAATTCATTACGCTTTCGTCATTTTGACAAGGGTGTTAAGGAAACAATAATGAATTCAATAGCTAAGGCATTACTGGTGGCAGTACCGATGTTGAGCGCAACCGCTACCGCGGCAAATAATGAACTGTGTGAACCAAAAGCCTACGAAATGGCGCTGCGCTACCAGCAGAAGTCAGCTGAAATCATGGCGCTTCAGCTGCAGACGTACCGTTTTGCCACCGGCCGTTTTGACGAGAAAGTGAAAGATCTGAAAACGCCAGAAAATTACGCGGTGGTCATGGATCTGGATGAAACCGTGCTCGACAACACCCCGCTGCTGGTGCGCGACATGGAACAGTGCCATGACTACACCCAATGGGATACCTGGAGCGACTGGGAAAAACAGGGAAAACCCGGCCTGATCCCCGGCGCGAAGGCGTTTCTTGAGCATGTGAATCAAAGCAAGGTGCGTATCTACTACGTCTCTGACCGCATGCAGGAAAATAAAGCAGATACCATCAACACGTTAAAATCCCTTGGCCTGCCGCAGGTCTCGGACGACAGCGTGCTTCTGGATACGGTGAGTAAAGAAGAGCGCCGCCAGAGCATCCTTAAAAAGCAACAGATCATTATGTTGTTTGGCGACAGCCTGCCGGATTTCGCCGTGCAGTTTAAAAACAAAAAACCGAGTGAGCAGCAGCGCGGGCTGGTTGAGGCAAGCGCAGAGCATTTTGGCAATGACTGGATTGTGCTGCCTAATGCCGCTTATGGCTCATGGTCAAAAGCCACGCCGGACAGCTGGAAGCCGTAACAATCTGCCCGCCGGGCACGGTATTGCCGTTGCCCGGCCACCCCACTGAGCTATCCATCCTATTTATAGGTCCTATCACTGTTGAGCGGGTTCTTAAATTTTGATGCATAAGTAAGATGAGGACTTTCTAAAGGAGATCATCATGCTTACTGTCAAGAAACTTGCCCTCTCTACGCTCATCACCAGTTCACTGCTCTTCTTCCCTGCGCTGCACTCCCTGGCAGAGACGCCTCAGCACGTGGTGAAACAACCGGCGGGCGGCTACAGCGTTCAGGTGGGCAACGTGCTGGTTACGTCGTTTACGGACGGCAGCGTCGCGCAGGATCTGCACGCGCTATTGCGCCGGACCACAGAGCAAAAAACCGATGCGTTACTGGCGAAAAATTTCCAGGCGAACCCGGTTGAGGTCTCCATTAACGCCTTTCTGATTGCGCTGCCGGGACACAAAATTCTGGTCGATACCGGTTCCGGCCAGCTTTTTGGTCCAGGCAACGGCGGGCGTTTAATCGAGAGCCTGGCCACGCAGGGGATCAAACCGCAGGACATCACGGAAATCTTACTGACGCACGCGCATTCCGATCATTCCGGTGGCCTGATAAAGGACGGTAAGGCGGTATTTACCAACGCCCGCGTGTTCGTGGGGAAACCGGATATCGACTTTTTCTTCAATGAAGAGAATCAGAAAAAAACCGGTTACGGTCAGAACTACTTTGACGTGGCACAGAAGACCTTAAAACCGTATCTTGATGCCGGCAAAGTGGTGCCGTTTACCGGTACATCAGCGCTGCTGCCGGGTATTACCGGAACGGTTCACCCCGGTCATACGCCGGGCTCGGCCTTCTATACGCTGGAAAGTAAAGGCGAGAAAATTACCTTCGTGGGCGACATTATCCACGTCGCTGCGGTACAGTTCCCGCAGCCTGATGTGACCATCGCCTACGATGAAGATCAGGACGGAGCAGCCCGTGTGCGCAAGCATGCCTTTGACGAATTCGTCAAAAACAGAGATCTGGTTGCCGCGCCACACCTGCCGTTCCCCGGTATCGGTTATGTCACCAAAGGCGAACGCGCGGGCTATGCCTGGGTTCCGGTTACCTATACCAACCGGGACGCCAGCACAGCTAAATAAACAACGGAAAACAACATGACGCCATTTTCAGACCTGGATATTGACCTGATATTGACGTTGGATGCACTGCTCACCGACCGGAACATCACGCACGCCGCCGCACGTCTGGGGGTCAGCCAGCCCGCGCTGTCAGCCCGTCTTTCGCGCCTGCGTGCCATTTTTGGCGAGCCGTTGTTTATCCCTTCCCCACATGGACGTGGGGTGTTGCCCACACCCCGAGCCGAGGCGCTGAGGCCTCAGGTCGCGGCCGTTCTGCGTGGCATCAGCGCGATGCTTGCCCCCACCGGGTTTTACCCCCGCGAGAGCAATCGCACGTTCGTCATTGCCCTGCATGAAAACCCGGCCCTGATGCTTGGGGCTGAACTGCTGAATCACATCAGACGTGAAGCGCCGGGGATCCGCCTGCGTTTCGCCCTGCCGGAGTGGGTGAACCTGCCCCAGCAGCTGGAAAGCGGAGACGTTGATATTTACATCGGCGTGAGTGCGGGCGCGCACGACGGCTGGGTCAGACGCAAACTGTTTGAAGACGCGTTTGCCACCGCCCAGCGCAAAGGGCATCCTCGCGGTACGGGGCCGCTGGATCTGGCGCAGTATTGCGCCCTCTCTCATCTGGTGGTCTCCTCCCAGGGCGATCCATTTACCGGCTTTGTCGACCAGACGCTGGCCGGGCTGGGATATCAGCGCAACGTGGTGATGTCCACGCAAAGCTATGCCATGGCACCACCTCTGGTGGCGGGGACTGACCTGATTTGCACCTTACCGGGACGCATGTTGCAGCAGTTCGCCACCACGCTCGATATTTTCCCGCCCCCGCTGCCACTCCAGCCGATCGCCATCAGCATGTTCTGGCATCCTAAAAACAGTCAGGACACGGCGAACGCCTGGCTGCGCGAACAATTGCTGCTGGCCGCCGGGCGTCAACCCTGAGCAACGGTGGTGAGGAATTTTTTTAAGACTTCAGAACGAATGATTCGGTGACAAACCAGCGTCAGCTCGCTCTCCCTGAGCCGATCAATAATGTCGACGTAAACCACATTACCGACGTTCACCGCCCTTGCTGAGGCGGGCAAGAGCGCAATACCAAATCCCGCCGCGACAAGGCTGATGACGGTGGGCACGTCGGTGGCATTCTGCACCACCTCCGGCTGGAAACCCGCACCGTTACAGGCGTCATAGAAATATTGTTCCAGCCCCATGCCTTGCGGATCGCGCAGCGAGATCCACTTTTCGTCCTTCACGGATGAAAGTGTCAGTGCGGATGACGTGGCCAGGGGGTGTTGGCGAGGCAGCGCCAGCACCGTTTTCTCTGAGGTAAAGGGGCGAGATTGCAGATCGTCAGGTAACGCAGGCAACGGAGCCCGGATAATCGCCACGTCCAGCTGGTTGGTCTGCACGGCTTCGTAAAGCGTCTGCACGTTCCCGGTCATCAGCGAAATGGCAATCGCGGGCCAGTTCTCGTGCAGCTGGCGCAGCGTTGCAGGCAGCTTACCGTCGAACATCGCACTCGATACACATCCCAGATTCAACACCCCCTGTTCGCCACGAGCGGTTTGTCTGGCGTCCAGCACGGCCTGCTCGGTCATCGCAATTGCCAGCCGGGCTTTGACCAGAAACGCGTCTCCGGCAGGCGTCAGGGTTAAGCGACGATGTGCCCGGCTAAACAGTGTGACGCCCAGACGCGCCTCCAGCGCTTTAATCTGCTGGCTCAGCGCAGGTTGCGCCATGTTCAGGCGCTCCGCGGCGCGGTGCATATGGAGCTCTTCGGCTACCACCAGAAAATTACGCATCAGACGAAATTGCATGATGAAGTCCCGCGAAAATTGATAATAAAATGCTTATCAAAATAGCATCAATGATGCAATTGATGCCATCTGTCGTTCGCCCAACAATGGAGGTCAGCCATTAAGGGAGAAAAACATGCAAAACCCCATCAACGATCTCAGAAGCGCCATCGCGTTGCTGCAACGCCATCCAGGTCACTATATCGAAACCGATCACCCGGTAGATCCCAATGCTGAACTGGCGGGCGTCTACCGCCATATCGGCGCGGGCGGTACCGTAAAACGCCCCACCCGCACGGGCCCGGCCATGATGTTCAATAGCGTGAAGGGCTACCCCGGCTCCCGCATCCTGGTAGGTATGCACGCCAGCCGGGAAAGAGCGGCGCTTCTGCTGGGTTGTGAACCCTCGAAGCTGGCGAAGCACGTTGGTCAGGCGGTGAAAAACCCCGTTGCACCGGTGGTGGTTCCGGCCTCGCAGGCACCGTGCCAGGAGCAGGTCTTTTACGCCGACGATCCGGACTTTGACCTGCGTAAGCTGCTCCCGGCCCCGACCAACACGCCGATTGATGCAGGCCCGTTCTTCTGTCTGGGGCTGGTACTGGCAAGCGATCCGGAAGATACCTCGCTGACCGATGTGACAATTCACCGTCTCTGTGTGCAGGAGCGAGATGAACTCTCTATGTTCCTTGCCGCCGGTCGCCATATCGAAGTCTTTCGCAAGAAGGCCGAAGCGGCGGGCAAACCGCTGCCGGTAACCATCAATATGGGACTTGACCCGGCTATCTACATTGGGGCCTGTTTCGAAGCGCCAACCACGCCATTCGGTTACAACGAGCTTGGCGTCGCCGGGGCATTACGCCAGCAACCGGTGGAACTGGTACAGGGCGTGGCTGTAAAAGAGAAAGCGATCGCGCGGGCGGAAATCATCATCGAGGGCGAACTGCTTCCCGGCGTGCGCGTAAGAGAAGATCAGCACACCAACACCGGCCACGCCATGCCGGAGTTCCCGGGCTACTGCGGCGAGGCGAATCCGTCTCTGCCGGTGATCAAAGTGAAAGCCGTGACGATGCGAAACCACGCGATCCTGCAGACGCTGGTGGGCCCGGGCGAAGAGCACACCACGCTTGCCGGTTTGCCGACCGAGGCCAGCATTCGCAACGCGGTCGAAGAGGCCATTCCCGGCTTTCTGCAAAACGTTTACGCCCACACCGCCGGAGGCGGTAAATTTCTCGGCATTTTACAGGTGAAAAAACGCCAGCCGTCAGACGAAGGACGTCAGGGCCAGGCGGCACTTATCGCCCTGTCCACCTATTCCGAGCTGAAAAACATTATCCTCGTGGATGAAGACGTGGATATCTTCGACAGCGACGATATCCTGTGGGCAATGACCACCCGCATGCAGGGCGATGTGAGCATTACCACGCTTCCGGGGATCCGCGGCCACCAGCTGGATCCGTCGCAGTCGCCGGACTACAGCACCTCGATCCGTGGAAATGGCATTTCCTGCAAGACTATCTTCGACTGCACGGTGCCGTGGGCGCTGAAGGCGCGGTTTGAACGGGCGCCGTTCATGGAGGTTGATCCCACACCGTGGGCGCCGGAGCTGTTCAGCGATAAAAAATAGACCGTCGTCGCCGTTTCTTCGCCCCACCGGGTGAAGAAACGCAAGCTTAAATTGCCGCTTCCCCTGCTTTCTTGTACCCTTTCAGCGTTTACCCCAATCCCCTGTAAATCGAGACACCGGACGCCTATGACTGCACATATTTCCAAAGATCCTTTGCATGGCGTTACGCTGGAGATGATGGTCAACGCCCTGGTGGCGCGATATGGCTGGCGCGAGTTGGGCGATCGAATCAAAATTAACTGTTTCAGAAATGACCCAAGCGTGAAGTCGAGCCTGAAATTCCTGCGCCGTACCCCCTGGGCACGCGCGGAGGTCGAGGCCCTGTATCTTGATTCCCTCAATGATAACGGGACCGCTGAACGCGAGGCGCCCGCCTTTAACCCCTGGGCCAATAGTCGGATAACCAAGAGCTAATACGCAAATGATGCGACATGTAAAACGGACTGGTGCGCTGCTTGGCTGCGCGCTTTTACTTGTTAGTTGCTCCTCAAAACCCCCAAAGTCGCTGGTCACACCGCTCCCGACCCCAGGCAAACCGACGCAGCAGGCAAACGAGCCGATGCGTGGGATCTGGCTGGCAACTGTCTCCCGTCTCGACTGGCCGCCGGTCGCGTCGGTGAATGGCCGCAGTGCTGACCAGCGTATTGCGATGCAAAAACAGGCGCTGATCGACAAACTCGACAATCTGAAACGCCTGGGAATTAACACGGTGTTTTTCCAGGTAAAACCGGACAGCACCGCGCTCTGGTCGTCCAAAATCCTGCCGTGGTCAGATATGCTTACCGGCAATATTGGCGAGTATCCGGGCTACGATCCGCTGCAGTTTATGCTCGATGAAGCCCACAAGCGTGGGATGAAAGTTCATGCCTGGTTCAACCCCTATCGCGTTTCAACCAATACCAAACCGTCAACCATCGCCGCGCTGAACCGCACCTCATACCAACAACCGTCCAGCGTCTATGTGCAGCACCCTGAGTGGGTTCGCATCGCAGGCGATCGGTTTGTGCTCGACCCGGGCATCCCGGAGGTGCGTGACTGGATAACCCGGGTGGTGACCGAGGTGGTGGCGAACTACCCGATAGACGGCGTGCAGTTTGATGACTACTTTTATGCCGAATCGCCCCGCTCAACGCTGAATGATGCGCAGACCTACAGACAATACGGCCAGGGGTTTAGCTCCAAAGCCGACTGGCGTCGCCACAATACGCAGCAGCTGATTGTGCAGGTCTCTCGGGCGATCAAACAGACAAAACCGCAGGTTGAATTTGGTGTCAGCCCGGCGGGTGTCTGGCGTAACCGCTCCTTTGACCCGGCAGGATCCGACACCCGTGGCGCGGCGGCGTATGATGAATCCTACGCTGACACCCGTCAGTGGGTGCAACAGGGGCTGCTGGACTACATTGCCCCGCAAATCTACTGGCCTTTCTCCCGCGATGCGGCACGCTATGACGTGCTGACCAAATGGTGGGCCGACGTGGTGAAACCGACCCATACCCGTCTGTACATCGGCATTGCGTTCTATAAAGTGGGCGAGCCGTCGAGAAATGAGCCGGACTGGACGATTCAGGGCGGCGTGCCGGAGCTGAAAAAACAGCTCGATCTCAACGACTCCCTGCCGAACGTGAATGGCACGATCCTGTTCCGCGAAGATTACCTCAACCAGCCGCAGACGCAGCAGGCGGTAAATTACCTGAAAGGACGCTGGGGAAGCTAAGTACAGTCAGGCAGAAACGCCCCGTTTCTGCCTGATTTTTTACGGCTTCGGCCCGAACATCGCCTCAAGCTGCTTCGCGTCCGGCATACCGACAACCTGCTGGAGCTCATTCTGGTCATTGAGATAATAAATGGCCGGTGTGGCATTCGCCCCCAGACTGTCCATTAACGCCTGGTGTTTTTGCAGTATCGCCACGGTTTCACGCGAGGCGGTGCCTTCCGGTTTAGGCAGTTTTTTACCGCCGGACAGTTCATACTCCTTCCACGCCGTAACCGGATCTTTTGCATTCAGGATCGCAGATGCGTTACGGCCGCTGTTTGGGTTGAGGAACGCCACCAGCAGCGTATTGAGCTGCACCTTACCCGCCGTCACCCACGGCTGTGCTTCCGACCAGAATGCCTTGCAGTACGGGCAGAACGGGTCGGCGAAGACAAACACTTTGCGTGGCGCGTTATCCGCCCCCTCTTTCAGGGGGTGCGCAGCGTTCAGTTGCTTCCACATTTCGCGTCCCATCGGGGCGTAGATCTCCTTCTGGAAAATACCCTCGCTGAGGTTTTTACCCTTCTCATCATAGAGATAACCCGAAATAACGTGCTTTCCGTCAGGCGTGAGAAAGAGCGTCACCCCCATGTCCTGATATTGTCCCAGCCAGGCGGGTGCGCCACCGGGCACGTCGATCTTCTTGAGGATCTTAATCTCCTGCTGCTCGCTAAAGGTCTTCACGACATCAGGTATAGCATCCGCAGCCTGCGCCAGCCCTGACGCGGTCAGCAGCGAAAGTAACAGTAATTTTTTCATGTCCCTCTCCGGTTTGTTCGGGGGCCTGAGGCCCCCTTCAGGTTAGCGGTTTTTCAGTGCATCGGTGACCATTTCATCAAACTGTTCGAAAGGCACCCAGCCGGGTAACAGCCCTTCGCCAATCAGCGTGGCCGGTGTACCCTGAATGCCCAGTTTTTCGGCGATGATCAGGCTGCGTTTTACCGTGACCAGGCTCGTATCATCCGGCGTTGAAACATTCACGCCCGCGCGCTTTTGCGCCTCCTGAATGCTGGCGTCATCGTGATACCCTTTTTTCGCCATCAGGGTTTCGTTGAACTTCATAAATTGCTCAGGGTGTGAACGCCAGACGGTTAACGCGTCGCGCGCGGCGGTTAGCGAGCTTTCCGAACGGAACGGCAGAAACTTAAACACCACGGCCACCTGCGGATGTTTCTCAACGATCTTCTCCAGATACGGATCGAATTTTTTGCAGTATGGACAGTTGTAATCCGTAAACACCACCAGCGTCAGCGTTGGATTTTTGGCACCGATACGCGGTGAATCCGGGTCGTTAAACAGAAAATCGTAGACCAGCTTCTGAGCGCGTTGCTCCTGATCCGGGGTGATCGGGTCCGCCGCCATCACCTGGGCCGAAGCGAAAAACAGCAGAAACGTAATAAAGATTTTTTTCATAACAGCGTTAGCCTTTTGCTTTGTTCAGGGTGGTCATCAGAGTGCGTTTGTCCAGCAATGGCGAGAGGATGTCGCCCTCCGGCGTTCCAGGGCCATACACCTGGTTAAACGGGATGGCGTAGCGATTACGTGATTTCAGAAAAGCCGCAATCGTCTCTGATGGCTGGCTCCAGTCTCCGCGTAGCGCAACCACATCCGGCTGGCGCAGCGCGGCGATAACCTCCGGCTGATTCAGCACCCGGTGCTCATTCACCTTGCAGGTGACACACCAGTCCGCCGAGATATCCACAAACACCCGTTTCCCTTGCGCAAGCGCATCGCTGATTGCCTCTTCACTGAGCGGCTGCCACGGGATCGTTTGTTCGCTATTCTCAGCCGTGGTTACCGGCGTTGCGTTCACTATCCCGCGCAGCTGATAGCCCCCGAATACGGCCAGCGCAATCACCACCACCCAGAACAGCGGCGATGATGTCTGACCGCGAAGGGCATAGACCACAATGGCGACCACAATCAGAAGCAGCATGAGGATGTGGCTGAACATCTCGCCCAGATGCAGACTCAGCAACGTCACCAGCCACAGGCTGGAGGCCAGCATCATCCCCCCCAGAATCACCTTCAGGGTATTCATCCAGCGGCCAGGTTTTGGCAGCAACAAGGCGGTTGTGGGGATCAGCGCCACGAACAGCCACGGCAAGCTCATGCCCACCCCGAGCATCAGGAAGATAAGCCACAGAGAATGCAGCGGTGCGCCCAGCGCAAAGGCCACGGCCGTACCGAGGAACGGCGCGGAACACGGCGTGGCAAGCAGCGTGGCAAACACGCCTTCGCAGAAGCTGCCCGTCAGTCCGGTTCCGCCCGTTGTGGCGAGCCGTCCGGTGGCGGCGGAAGGCAAAAACAACTCAAACGCACCAAACAGGTTCAGTGCGAAGAGAAAGGTCACGGCAACCATCAGCCCAATAAACCACGGGTTCTGGAACTGGATGCCCCAGCCCAGCGACGCACCGGTGAGTTTCAGAACGGTTACCATCGTGGCCAGCAGCATAAAGGAGGTCAGAATACCCGCACTGGTCGCCAGAAAACGCAGCCGGATTTTCCGCGTGTCCGTACCCGCCTGCAGGACGCTGCTGAGCTTCATGCCCATTACCGGCAATACGCAGGGCATCAGGTTCAGGATCAGACCGCCCAGCAGTGCAAAGGCCAACATTTTGACTGTTCCCGCTGGCGCACTCTGCACCGCGTCTGCAGGGGCTGCGCCTACGGTCAGTTGCGTTTGCTGGGCTTTATCGCCGTTGGTGACGACAAATGACAGCGTTTTCCCCGCAAGCGTCGCGGGTTTATCGCCCCACTCATCGGTGACCGGAACCGCGACCTGAAGCCGGTTTCCGGTGTGCTTAATCACCGGTTCGCCGGGCAGAATGTCACCCTCCAGCGGGTCAAAATAGATCCCAGGATTGATCCATTCGCCTTCCGTCGTGGCCGTCATCATCAGCTTGCCGTCTGATAACCAGGCGCTGAAGTCTGACGACACGCCTGACGAACCGGGTACTGAACGCATCGCGTCTTCAAATGCCGTACGAAAGCCCGCATCCGCTGGCGTGCGGAAATCCAGATGCAGCTTGTAGTCCGTCAACAGACAGACGTTGCTGCAGGTTGAGAGCGTGAGCGTGGCGTCGAGCACATCCGCGTCCGTCCCGGCGATCGTGATGGGGATCGTGACGCTATCGTGGTAGCCCTGGGTCGTCAGGCCCGAGATATCAAAGCGGGAAGGAACCGGCCAGTACCAGGTATCCTTAACGCCCTGTGGCCAGCTGATTTTCGGGGCCACGCCGCCCTCGCCCGGCGAACGCCAGTAGGTTTTCCAGCCGGGCTGCAGCTCGACGCTGAGCAGGCCGATGATGCGGTCGTGATCCCGCTCAGCCTGAAAGCGGATGCGGGCGTGATCGTTTTGCGGTGACACCAGCCAGCCCGTATCTGCCGCATGAGCAATACCCATGCAGGACAGCCACAGGAGGAAGAGTCCCCTGAAAAGGTTAACCATGTTTTACTCCGTGAATAGTGAAAATTATCGTGTGGTGACGATGCTTTTCATTCACGGAAAACGCAGTTTTTGAGGTGTATTCGGGGAGGCGGTGCCTGGACAGGCTGCTCCCTGGAGAGAAATGTGCGCCGTTGGGTAAATAACTGCAGCAGAGCGAAGAAGATAATAATCGCCGGTAGCGCACCGTCAAAAAACAGCGGCTGGGCGCAAAGCAAAGACTGTGCGCCAAGTTGACACGGCGACGGGCCGGGCTGTTCAGCCTCCTGACCCGGGGCGTCAGCCATCATGAGCGTTTGCACCTGAGGATCCAGCCCCTGTAAAAAATGGTTGAGATAAACCGCACGCTGAACCAGGCAAATTGCCATTGCCAGACACGTGATTATCAGAAGCCATTTACCGAGAAGCTGACGGTTGCGCATAACGTTCCAAAATAACAAGACGCCCCGATCATAAACGATAGTGATGAATCTACAAGTCCCGACAGTGTAAGGTTTTGTCTGCCGGGAACATTATCCCCCTGTCAGCGCGTCATACACATCCCGCAATCGCGTGCGCAGGAACAACACGGCCTTATGCTTACGCGATAATAATGCCTGCTCGCTAACCCCGGTTTCCCCGGCCAGCAATTTGATGCTGTAGCCCTGTAGCTCCGTCTTCTCAAAGACCTCGCGCTGCGCTGCGGGCAGTTCAGCCAGCGCCTGCCCCAGCTCTTCCCACAGCAGCGTTTTGAGGTACTCCTCTTCCGGGGTATGCGGAACGCCGAACAGGGTTTCAGCGATCTCATCTTCCGGAAAATCGTCATCCTCCTCGCCTGTGAAGCTGAAATAACCGGAGAGCGACACTTCACGCTTTTTCCGCGCCCGGTCGGTCATCTCATTTCGCGCCGCGCGAAACAGCCACGCGGCAACGTTTTCGACCGGCTGTTCCACCTTCATCAGCTGATACGTGATCTCCTGCAAAATATCGTCGGCGTCGTCACGTACCGGCGTTCTTCCGCGAATAAAGGCTCTCAGCCGGGCGCGGCAGGCATTAACCGCCGACATCAGCAAGGATCCGCCCGCCTCCCCGGTTTTCATCTCGCTCACTCTGCGTCCGGCGCTTTCGGCGCGTTGTCTTCACGCTTGTCGTCACGGTGGCCGTGCCAGCCACAGTGCCCGCGACCATGGCGACCAAATCCTTCCCGGCGCTGCTGCATGAACGCTTCACGCTGTTCGGGCGTCATGTTCATCCAGCGTTCGTGCATCCGGCGGTGCGCACCAAACATACCCGGACGGAAACCCAGACCACCAAACAGGATCCGGCTCAATATCAAAATGCCCAGCGCCTGCCAGAAGCCAATGGCTTTCACGCCGAGGATCGCCGGGAGTAAGGCGTTCCACAGGGACATCACCAGCAGACCGAGCACGATAAAAATGACCGCGCCGATGACTAAGCCCTTGCCCATACGGTGGCGACCGAATCCGCGCCCGTGACCTCTGCCGTGCATATCAAACTCTCTCATGGTGTTGACCTCGTTTACAGTAACTGATTATGGCTTGTGATGAGGTAGACGGATGAGGAACAAAAATATTGCTAAAAATTTTTAAAAACATCGTAGTCAATGTGGTTTACGCTTTTCGCGACTGACGAACGGAAACAGCATAAAAATTAAAACCCGTAATAATGCCGTTCTGTTCGCGCTTTTAAATCAGGTTATTTATTCAGCAGGTTTGATATTGATGCTTTTTAAATGCCCTACTCCTGTTGTTGAGACTATTCCTATAATCATCCAAAAAACCTTCTATTTAACAATACTCTAAAGCGAGGCTTAATTAACTATTTTTAGTTAAAAGTTTGTAATCATTACATCTCTGTCTATTATTCATAGCGTCATGCCCTGCAGCAGGAAATAGAAACAGACACATTAAAAAGGAGCAATCCGGTAATGATAGGCAGACTGACGAATTATATCCTCTGGTACCACACTGTCTGGGTGTTTATATTTTTATTAGTGGTCGGCGTGGCTGCTGGCGTATTTTTTAATGCCATACTGCATTTCCATGGGGATGACGCATTCCTGACAGGATTAATTTTCTTTTTATTCCCGGCGCTACTGGTATGCCTTCGGCTACATCGGCTATCAGCGAAACATCGCCAAAGATAATGCCCGTCACACCGGTTGTTGAATCAAAACACTTTGCAATATTAAGCTGAAACCAACAACTTAGCCGCGTTTATTGCCGGGTGGCGCTACGCTTACCCGGCTTACAATCCACAATAATATCAAGCCTGCACTGGCAAACTAAAACTCGAAATACTCCGCGTGAGCTGCTGGGCCTGCTCTTCCAGCGACGCGGCCGCCGCGGCGGACTGTTGCACCAGCGCGGCGTTCTGTTGGGTCACGCCGTCCATCTCCGTCACTGCCTGCCCGACCTGACTAATCCCGCGGCTTTGCTCTTCAGAGGCCACAGAAATTTGCTCCATCAGCGTGTTCACTTTATTGACGGAACTGATAATCGAGTCAATCACCTCCCCTGAGCGCCCCACCAGTTCGGCACCGTTTTTGACGCTGGAAACCGACTGGGCAATCAGGCTTTCGATGTCCTTGGCCGCCACCGCGCTTTTCTGCGCCAGCGTGCGAACTTCGCTGGCTACCACGGCGAAACCACGCCCCTGGGTACCGGCGCGCGCCGCTTCTACCGCCGCGTTAAGCGCCAGAATGTTGGTCTGGAAAGCGATGCTGTTGATCACGCTGGTGATGTCCTCGATGCGCTTCGAGTTTGCGGCGATGGTATTCATCGTTTCAATCATTTCACGCGTGACGGCCTCCCCGGTGTGGGCATTTTTCACCGCGTCCTGCACCAGTTTTCCGGCCTGATAGACGTTATCGGTGTTATTGGCGACGGTCGCGCTCAGTTCTTCCATGCTGGCTGCCGTCTGGGTTAGCGCAGAAGCCTGCTGTTCGGTGCGCGAAGCCAGGTCGATATTCCCGGAGGCAATCTCCTGTGCGGCATGGGTCACGGTATGACTCGCGTCACGCACCTGGGCGATGGTTGCCAGCAGCGCCTGGCGCATCTGCTCCATAGAGCCCATCAGGTGATCAATTTCATTGCCGGAATTCCCCTTCACCGGCACCGGAATATCCAGTTTGCCTGCGGCAATCTGGCTGCAATGTTCACGTGCCAGATTAACCGGTGCCAGAACAAGGCGTTTCATAAGCAGGCTGACGGCGACGATCACCAGCACAAACAGCAGCGCGATAGCAGCGATAATCGCCAGCCCAGAAACAAAGTTGCTGCTCGCATCTTCGTTCAGGCTTTTGGCATAGGCCTGGTGTACGGCCAGAACCTGGTCGAGGACAATCTCATACTGACGATCGAGGCGCGAGACTTCCGGTATCAGGGCGTTGAATTTGGCAATATCGTGCGCGGCGGCAGCATCAATGAGCGGTGCCAGCCCCTGGTTACGGTAATTCTGCCAGGCATCCTGATAAGCGCTTACCAGCGGCGCTTCATCCGTCAGACGGGGAGACGCCATAAAGGCAGCAAAGGCGCGATCGGCTTTGGTCAGTGCCTCTTTTACTGCGGCGAGCTTCGCAGATTCATCCGCTGATGCGCCCGCCTCTACCATCTTCACATACTCCATCACCCGGACGCGCAGCGTGCGGCTATGGTTGATGGGATCAATAATTGACAGCACCACCTGGATCTCTTTGTTCACGTTATCCAGGGAGTTATTACTTTTGATGATGAGGCCAACGCTGGTGAGGGTGCTGGCGATAAAGAAGAAAAGCAGCGAGAAAAAGACAATCAGGGATGATTTTTTTAACGACATGAACCGATACCTCAAAGAAAATTATTCCTTATGGTTATCGGCTAAACCAAAACTTAAATTAATTAAAGTTATTGATGTATCCCGTCGTCCGGCAGGGCTATTCTGCCGCTTTATAGCGCCGCTGCAGGGTGGCATCCAGTTTCCGCTGCACGGGCTCTGGTGTTTCACCGTCGATCAATTTCCCAATCAGATCAAAGCAGTGCCATGCAAGCTGACGATTATCCTGGCGCACGGTATCCACCGGGATCGTGAGCGAATCGTAAAGATAGTGATCGTCAAAGCTCGCTAACCTGATGTCACTTTGCAACAGATTGTGCTGTCCCATGTAGCGCAGCACCCCTTCCAGCAGGCCGCAGGCGGCGGTGAACAGGGCTTTTGGCGGACGCCCCAGGCGAGCACAGAGTTCGGCGAACATCTCGTAACCGGAACTCGGGTGATAATTTCCGTGAATGATCCACTCCGGGCGCAGCGTAACGTTCGCGTCGCGCAGACCCTGTTTAAACCCTTCAAGGCGGTCGCGCGTGGGGGAAAGCCGTGGCTGCCCACCGAGGAAATAAAACTCATCGGGGTGCTGGCGGGCAATGTCGGCCACCAGTTTGGCTGTCGGGGTAATGGAATCGGTGATCACCAACGGCAGCGAGCTGTCATTCATGTGGCGGTCAAAGAGCACCACAGGCAGCTGTTCACTCAGTTTCTGGTAATCCGCATCGTTGAGCATGCTGGAGGCAACAATCAGCCCGTCGACCTGACGCGCCACCATGTTGTTGACCACCACGGTCTCCTGCCCCGGATTTTCATCGCTACAGGAGATGAGCAGCTGAACGCCCGCCTCGCGGCACAACGTCTCCAGTTCGTGAGAAAACACGGCAAACCCGTAGTTGGTGATCTCCGGGACCACCAGACCAATGGTGTGGCTGCGGTTATCGCGCAGCGAGCGGGCGTGAATACTGGGCTGGTAGTGATGCTCTTTTGCAATGGCCAGCACGCGCTCACGGGTCTCTTCCGCCACGCACAGCTCTTTGCTGCGTCCGTTCAGTACCAGGCTGGCGGTGGCTTTTGACACCCCCGCCAACTCCGCGATGTCTTTAATGGTGACGCGTTTTGTTTTTCTCACAACGACTTAGATCCGGCTGCCAAAACCGCTATTCTACCATGCAGCCGCGCAGCGACCAGTAGCGTAATGTGATGTCGGACGCACCTTCGAATCGCACCCGGGCCGGTTGGTCAGGAAAATAGCGACTGCTCATCACCCCTTCGCCGTGGTTGATGAAAATTTCGACGCTGGAGCGGTCGCACAGAACGCGCAGATGGTGAACCTCACCCAGCCAGTAGCGGGTTAACGTCTCACCCGTTTGCAGGCTGGCACGTTCCAGACGCAGGCCATTGCCATCGACCGTGAGGTGCAGCGCACCGGCAAAATCCAGTTTCGCGCAGGCAGCGCTCAGCTCGAACTCAAGGCGCGAGGCATCAAGCTCCGGCGCATCGCAGGCGTTGCCCTGCCAGTGCACTTCCTCTCCACGCAGCATTTCCAGCTCACGCACCGGGGTCTGCCAGAGCTTACCGTCGCGGTAGCGCAGCTCTCGCGGACAGGTCATCTGATGGATCCAGCCCTGTGCCCGGGTGGGCTGCAGCATCTCTTCCCCGTCAGGCACGCCCATCCAGCCAATCAGGATCCGCCGGCCATCTTCCGCCAGCGTCGTTTGCGGGGCGTAGAATTCAAAACCGGCATCCAGTTCGTGTAACGCACCGTGCTCAAATGCGCCGCGCTGATAGTCAAACGCCCCGCTCATCCAGGCTGCCGGATAGGTGTTGAGATAACGATGCGGCTCACGCGCCAGCCCCTGCGGGCAGCAGATCAGAACGTGCGTCCCGTCGAGGGCAAACAGGTCCGGGCACTCCCACATGTATCCCGCATCCGAGAGTCCGTTGACGCCGTTACCGGCGATTT
This sequence comes from Enterobacter sp. 50793107, assembly GCF_001463365.1. Lineage (NCBI taxonomy): Bacteria > Pseudomonadati > Pseudomonadota > Gammaproteobacteria > Enterobacterales > Enterobacteriaceae > Enterobacter > Enterobacter sp. 50793107. The sequence goes on from NZ_LNII01000062.1 coordinate 42,690, forward strand.
CTCCGCACGATTCCCACGTGTGCAAATCGGCAGACCTGAACAGCAGCACCTTACCCCGCTTGTGCACATCCTGCGCGCCGAGCACCATGTACCACTGCCCGTCGTGCTGCCACACTTTCGGGTCGCGCACGTGGCCGGTGTAGCCATCCGGCAGCGCCAGCACCGGCCCCAGTTTTTTAAAGGTCCCGTCCGGTTGTTCCACCGCCAGGCACTGCCAGGCGGTGCGGCTGCCGTCATCGAACTTAACGTTGCCGGTATAGCACAGCGTCAGCATCCCGTTGTTGTCCACGGCGCTGCCGGAATAGCAACCGCTGCGGTCGTACTCTTCATCTGGCATCAGCGCCATCGGCTCGTGCTGCCAGTGCAACAGATCGTGCGAACTCCAGTGCCCCCAGCATTTATAACGGTGATCGCAGTCCAGCGGGTTCCACTGATAAAACAGATGGTAGCGCCCGGCAAACCAGATAAAACCGTTCGGATCGTTCATTAGCCCCGTCACCGGTGCCGGGTGCCACTGCGGGTAGTGGCGGTCGGCACGCGCGCGCGGTTGGCCTTTCATCACGGCCTGCAGCACGGCAGGCCAGCGGGAAGGTAATGTCATTATTCAGAGTCCGTTTTATATTTCAGCAGCAGCGAGACGGTAAACGCCACGCCAAAGGCAATCACCATGCCGATAATATAGTTGAGCAGCGAACTGGCCTGCACGATGGCCATCCCCGGCAGCGCCGTCAGCCCTACCGCCGTCATGTAGACATGCACCGACACCACCCATGCGCCGCCCACCGCACCGCCAATCAGCGCGGCCACAAACGGTTTCACGAAACGCAGGTTGATACCAAAGATAGCGGCTTCGGTAATGCCGAGCATGGCCGAGAACGCCGACGGTAAGGTAATGGCTTTGATTTTTGCGTCTTTGGTTTTAAACCACACCGCCAGGCACGCACCACCCTGCGCCACGTTCGCCATGGCCCAGATGGGCAGCAGGAAATTAACGCCAATCGACGGATTCCCCAACAGCCCGGCTTCAATCGCGTGGAAGCTGTGGTGAATGCCGGTAATAACAATCACCGAATAGAGCCCGCCGAACAGCAAACCGGCCAGCCAGCCCGCGTGGGTAATCAGCGTGCTCAGAATAAAGGAAATGCCATCGCCTAACGCGCGTCCCGCCGGGCCGATAATCAGCAGCGCGATAAAACCGGAGAGAATGACGGTCAGGAACGGCGTCATGATCAGGTCTAACGCATCCGGGATGACCTTGCGCAGGTTTTTCTCCACAATGCTCATAAACCAGACGGCCAGCAGCACCGGGAACACCGTTCCCTGATAGCCAATCATGGCAATCTCAAGGCCGAAAAAGTTCATGGTGTGGAAGCCGGACGCCACGCCCCAGGCGTTGGTCAGCGCCGGGTGGGTCAGAATGCCACCTAGCGTGGCGCCTAAATAGGGGTTACCGCCAAACTCACGCGCGGCGGTAAAACCAATCAGGATCGGTAAAATAATAAACGCCGCCGAGCTGCACATATCCAGCATGATGTAGATGGCGTTATCGGCATTCACCCAGCCGTAGGTTTTCACCATTCCGAGCAGGCCCATCAGCAAACCGGACGCAACAATGGCGGGAATGATCGGTACGAAAATATTGGAAAGCAGGCGGGCAATGCGCTGGAACGGGTTGAGCTTACGCGCCGCGAGATCTGCCGCTTCTGACTTGCTGGATTCACCAATCCCTGCCGCCTGAATAAAAGCCGCGTAAACCTTATTCACCACGCCAGTGCCAAAAATCACCTGCATCTGGCCCGCGTTACGAAAACAGCCTTTCACCCCCTCGACCTTGCCGATGGCCTGCTGGTCAGCAAGCGCATCGTCGACCAGCACCAGACGAAGGCGCGTTGCGCAGTGCGCGGCACTGGCGATGTTCTCTTTGCCACCGAGCAGCGGAATGAGCGCACGGGAAATATTATCAAAATCCATAGTTACCTCTGCCTGACTTCATTTTTATGATGTTTGATACGCTCCCGCCTGGCGGGAGCGTGAAGGGTTAAAACCAGGTTTCCATCTGGACCCCAAAGTTCCATTCCCCGCCAGCGTTAAAGCCGCTGCTGCCAAAGGCGTCATCGCTGGCGTAGTTATCCAGTTTGCTGCTCCAGTCCATCCAGGTGGCAAACAGGCGCAGTTCAGGACGGCTGAAGAAATCGCCAATTTTGCCCGCCTTTAAGGTCGGTGCGAAGGTCAGCTTGTAGAAGCTGCCGTTAACGGCGTTGCGATCTTTGTAGCCTTCCGGGTTCAAATCCATGTACTGATAGCTGCCCTCAAACGCCAGGGCGAAATTCTGCGTAACCTCTTTGATCAGGCGGGTATTGAGCGTAACCCACTCGTAACTGTCGCCTTTGACGTAGCGGTCTTTACTGCTCTGGGCCAGTACCGCAGGCGCGATATGCCAGCCACCGCCGAGCGGCGTGACACCGTAACTTGCGAAGCGCCAGGTATCGGCTTCTGACAGCAGCGCGCCATCAGAGCCGATGCTTTTAACTTCTGCCCCCAGGCCGTGACCATACAGCAGCGCCGTTTTCGCTGAGCCTTCCCGCAGTCCGTAGAAGCTGTCATTGTGCAGACCCACCAGGGCATGCACGCCGGTGTTCGCCGCATCGGTTTTAATCAGATCGCCATTGCTGTCCTTGCGTTCGTCGTTATCCTTCGCCCGCAGGCCGCTCACCATGAGCTGGAATGGCCCGGCAAAGTGATTCATGCTGAGGATATAGTTCTGAACGTTGTTGTCGATCTGCTCTTCGCTGCCGAAGTTGCGCCCGTAAATCGAGAAGTTGCTGCGCAGCGTATCATTCCATTTCACGTCATAGACACCGCCGCCGGTACCGGCGAGGAACACGACGTCAGAATCCAGCCAGTGAATATCAAAGTTATCGCGGTCAAAGCGTTTACCGGCCCAGAAGGTACTCCCTTTCAGCGCGCCAGTGAAATCAGGTAGATTGCCCAGCTCGGCAAAGGCCTGACGAATGTTAAGATCGCTGGTATCGGCTGACCAGTCGTTATAGGTCTTCTGCCCGTCGGCTAACATGGCCTTAAAGCGCGTGGTCGCCCCACTCTCCAGCGTCTGTTTGTGTTCCACATTTAGCTCAACGTAGGTATCCGCTTCGTTACCCAGACGACCGACCGCGCCCCCGGTTTCCCCGGCAGGCGTCAGATACGGACCGCTTTTGCTGCTGGACGCCGCATCATTCATCAGCAGACCTGAGCGGGCATAACCGTGAAATTCAAAGCCACTGCTCTGATCGGCTTTCTTTTCCAGCACCGTGGTACGCTGGGCCACCTCCTGGGTGGTGGTCTGCGTCTGCTGCTGGGCGGCAACCAGCTGCTGCGTTTTTTGTTCTGCTGCCGTCGCGCGTTTCTCCGCATTCTGGGCGCGTATTTCCGCATCCTGAAGACGCTGTTCCAGCGCCGCCAGGCGCGATTCAATGCTTGTCATATCGGTCTGGGCAAAAACAGAGGTACTACCGGCCAGCATGCCAATCATCACGGCAAGTCTGCGTTTTTTATACATTTTGTCGCATCCCTAAAAAAAGTGTTTTGATAATGCTAAATTGCTAAACCGGTTTAGGTTGCTGATACTAAACCCGTGAATTTTGGATCGGCAATACTTTTTGCTAAACCGTTTTAGTAAGTGTGATCGAGGCGACAATTCAGGCCGCCGGTCGGCGGCCAGGAAGGAATTACAGGTTGTGACGGTACGGCAGCGCGGTCATTGCCCCTTTGGCCGTCGTGGCCAGTGCACCACAGCGCTGGGCCAGTGCAAGGGTTGTTGCCAGATCCTGGCCTGACGAGGCCAGGCCGAACAGCAACCCTGCGACGAACGCATCGCCTGCGCCGGTGGTATCAACACACGCTACCGGTGTGGCCGGATAGTGTGTCGTGATGCCCTCATGCCAGGCCATTACCCCCTCTTTACCCAGCGTCACCAGCACCAGTCGGGCCGGACAATGGCGCATCAGCGCCGCCAGACCGGTTTCGATATGGGATTCGCCGGTCAAAAACGTCAGCTCTTCAACGGAGAGCTTCACCACGTCCGCGCGCTGTAGCGCCAGTTCGAGGCAACGGCGAAGATCGCCCTCATCCTGCCAGAGGTCGGGGCGAATGTTGGGGTCGAAGCTGACAAAACCACCGGCTTTTTTAATTGCATCCATCGCCTGAAAAGTGGCAGAGCGACTCGGCTCCGCGCTGAGCGCAATGGAGCAGACGTGCAGCCACTCTTTGGCCCTGAAAGGCGGCAGATCGGTGGAATCGAGAAACAGATCGGCGCTCGGCCGAACCATAAACGTAAACGAGCGTTCGCCCTGTTCGTCCAGATCAACCACCACCGTTGAGGTGCGGTGAGCCGGATCGAGGCGCATCCACTGCACATCAACCTGCTCATCCGCCAGCGTTTTCTGCATAAAGCGGCCAAACGGATCGTCGCCAACCCTGCCAATAAAGGCACTTTTTCCGCCCAGTCGGGCGATGCCGACCGCCACATTTGCCGGTGCACCGCCGGGACATTGCAGTAATTTGCCGTCCCCCTCTGGCAGTAAATCCACCACTGCATCACCGAGTACCCAGATTTTATCCATGTCATCCTCGCAGCTAAACTATGTTAAACCGTTTTAGCTATTTAAACACAGGCTGACCAAAGGGGAAATAATCAGGAAGGAAAAAGCGTTATCGTACCAGGTGTGGCCAGTGAATATCGCCCACCCCGTTAAGCTGCGGCCGGGCAAACAGAAACCCCTGGAAACGGCGAATACCTGCGGATTCCAGCCAGCACCACTCCTCCAGCTTCTCAATGCCTTCCGCCACCAGCGTGATCTCAAGGTCGGTGCAGCAGCTCACTATCGATCGGACAATCGCCTGTTTTGGGCCGCTGAGATGAATATTGCTGACAATTTCCCGATCGATCTTGATTTTATCCGGCTGGAAGCGGGTAAGCAGCGAAAGCCCCGCATACCCGGAGCCGAAATCATCGATCGCCAGGCCAATACCTTCACCCCGAAGCTGTTTGATCGCGCTGTTGAACTTGTTAAAGCCGGAAATCATCTCGTTTTCAGTTACTTCTATGACCACCTGCTCCGGCTGAAGCCCGTGTTGTCTGATTTGCTCCACCAGAAACTCGACCGCCCCGGGCACCTTGACCAGCGACATGGGGAGTAAATTCACCGCAATTTTATGGCTGCCGATACCCAGTTTCTCCGCAAGCGCAAAGGCATACGCTTTGGTTTGCAGATCCACTTCGTAGAGCTTGTCCTGATCGAGCGTTTTGAAGAAATGTTCCGGGCTCCCGCCATCGTTGCCACGAATAAGCGCTTCAAGTGAACTGATTTTCCCTTCCGAGGGCTCGACTATCGGCTGCAGCGCAAACTGACAGATTTGACCGGCAATCAACCCCATGGCCTCACCGAAGGGCGCTTTTTCACATGCGAGCGTCCATTTTCCCGCATCCACCGGGTTCCTCGTCTGGCCGGTATGTTTCCCGGTGATAAAGGTCTGAATGAATTTGAACACCCGATCATCGGATATGAGATAGCTTTCCAGCTGGCTGTAATGCAAAACCGACTCAAGCACCTCTTTTGGGGACTGGACCTGCAGGTCAAACAGCAGCATGCCGACATTGTCAAACCGTCTGCGGGGGCCGTAGTCCCGCATCAGTTCGACGACGCCACTGTGGCGCTCATCATCGCGAATTCTGTGGAACAACTTCACGACGCTCTCTTCCGCGCCCTCAAGGATTTGCAGGACGTCACAGCCGTTCGAGAGCAGGACACCCGTGATGTTCAGTTTGGCATTGCGGCTTCGTGCTCGTTCTACCAGCGCGCTTAATTCCGCGGACCGGCAGGATAAATGTAACTGGCTTCGATAAATCAGCGTGGTGAGCACAGGAATGGGTTCCAGAATAAGGGAGGCGCCGGGGAAGTTACTGTTTAACATACTTCACCAGCGCTACCTAATAAATTAACGGCTTAAGGGATCACCCTTTTTCCTCCGTCCCGATGCGGTTGTCGATCCGCATCTTCATGTAGTCGTAAAACGGATTTGAGGTCACCCGCATCAGGGCATCTTTACCCACGCTCAGTACGGAGGTCTCTCCCCACAACGCAATGGTGCCCAGGCTGATACCATAGCGGTTTTTCACGGCAGGATGCCGGCCATACAGATCGTCATCAGGCGGGAAAGGTACGGCGACATGCGAAAGCGAATAGACCTCCGGCGGATACTGCTGCGCCAGCGGCTCCACGGTCTCCTCTGTGCTGCCTGCGGGGATGTGCTTCGCGACCGTGGCGAAACGCTCCGCACTGGCGTTGGTAACAATCGTGACACTGTAACGTCTTTGCGCAGACGGCAACAACTCAGAGAGGGCCGTCCACGACGACGGCCGGAATAACGGGCGGAAACTCGCCGCCTGGTTGATATCAAACACCACCAGTTCACTGCCATTGGCCGGAAGCTGGTCGAATAACCCCGTGACAACCGCACGGGTACTGACGGTGGAATCCATCACCGACTGAAAGGCCAGTACCGGCGGCAACCGATCCAGCGTGTGGTTTTGTGCAGCGCGGCCAATCTGCTCCTGCAGCGCCTTCGTCAACAGCCACGACTGACGCGCCGCGTTTACCGGGAAAGAGTTGTATTTGTAAGGGTTATACTCCGGCGCGATATTCAGCCACGCCGCTTTCGCAAACGCCGGTAACAGTGCCGGTAAGCCTGCGAATCCGGCAAAGCGGGCAAACGCCGTGACGCCGATCATCGGTGACAACAACACCAGTTGCTGAGGTTTTCGCAGCGAAGGCGACTCCAGCGCGTCCAGGGTGTATTTCATCGCCAGCGCCCCGCCGTTGGAATAGCCCACCAGATGCAAAGGAACGTTATCCCCCGCCAGACGGGAGGCTTCGCGCACGGCAAGACGCGTCGCCGCCAGCCACATCTCCCAGTCAACATTTGTCAGCGCCCCTGGTGCCGTCCCGTGTCCGGGCAGACGCGGCACCACGGCCACAAATCCGCGCTGCTGATAATCAACGGCAAGGTGCTTAACGCTATAGGGCGAATCGGTGAGTCCGTGCAGTAAAACCACCGCACCACGCGGTTTACCGGCAGGCATCAGCACAAACGAGCGATTTGCATCCGGAGTAAATTTTCCGGGCCACACCAGGCTCTGACGGTAGTAGCGGTTTAAGGCGGTACGCTCCTCCCCCTTCGTTTTTGCCGTGACCGCGTTATCCAGGTCGGTGAAGATGGCCTTTTCCCGGTCGAGATAGTCAGCAAAGTTCGCCTTATCCAGCTCGCTTACGCTCATTTCATCCGCACGCCAGGTATGCCAGAGATGTAACGCCGGCCCCTGCTGCGAGAGATATACCCGCACTGCCAGCAGCACAACCACGATAATCCCTATGACCATCGCCACTTTCTTTGCGAGAGCCATCAGGCGCACGCTGACACGCCAGGGCAAATTCGCCATGCCGGGTTCCTTCTCTTAGTCACTGTGTTTGTATCTTATCAAAAATGTGAAGGGGCTGAGGTATTCACTGTATTTATTGCTAATGATTTTTTTCGCGCTTATCAGCGCTTGTGTAAGGTATGCCCATACGACATCCATTATTTCTTCATTCACCTGCTTCATAAATTAAATAAATGCCAATATTAAATACATCAACCTTGATTATCTTGGTTAACAATAAATAACACTAAACCGCATGCTAAAAGATGATATTTACGTATATTTATAATCTCTTTTTTGAAAATGGAGTTTTAACAATGGCTATACCGGCTTATTTATGGATACGAGATGATGGCAATACTGAAATAAAAGGAAGCGTAGATGTTCAGGATCGAGAAGGCAGCATTGAAATCACCGGTTTCACACACAGTCTGAGATTACCTACCGATGCACTTACCGGAAAAGTAATGGGCACTCGCCAACATGCCCCTTTGTTATTTCAGAAAGAAATTGACTCGTCCTCCCCTTACCTCATGAAGGCAGTAGCGACCGGACAAACACTTAAGACTGCGGAAATTAAGTGGTACAAGATAAACGATGCGGGGCAGGAAGTTGAATATTACAATATGACACTTGAAAACGTGAAAGTAGTCTCGGTTTCACCGCTAATGCACGACATAAAAGATCCCACCAAAGAAAAGCATAATCATCTGGAACTGGTTGAGTTACGGTACGATAAAATTACGTGGAAGTTTTGTGATGGAAATTTACAGTTTGCTGATAGTTGGGCGGAGCGTTAATTATGCGCTATCCAACGATACCCGTTCATCCAACACCGCCTGCGTATCCAACCTCCTTGCTGGTTCCCCCTGGCGCATCCATTGTTAACAACATGATGATAGCAAGATTCCATAAAGGCCCATCAGCACTGACTTACATCTGGTTCTATGGGATGGTAAGGCTACATGGACCGTGGGACTATAAATCACTATCAGGACGCCAGTATGCCGATTATGGTAATTTCAATTACGGTGCCGTCGGTACTGCGGCAGGCATTTCTGAACAAATATTGTTAAGAGGGGCTGGATGGGCGCAAAGTCGATCGGGTAACGGGGATCCACAGAAATTTGGCACCTGGTATGAATCAGCACCCTATGGAGATGATCCTGCGGATCAGGTCTGGATAAGAGCAGGTATTGATTATGCTAAAAGAACGGGGTTTTAAAAAACGGTACGCATTAGGCGTTATTCTTATCGTGATGATTTGGATTATATATATGATCCCCCGGTGGATATTTCCTGTGGAATATAGCATATATAAGAAAACAGCTTTAAATGAATCCGCAAATATTTATATTGTGCAAAGTGATGCTGGAGCGACTACAGCATTCGGTTACCATTATTACCTGATTGATAATAAAACGTCAGACAATGACTTTATATCTCATCTGGATGATTATACTCCCTTTCTGAAAACACGAGACGCAAACGCCTTACGTAAAGTCGATAATGGGCAGATTTATCTCAACATTACAGGCGATATATATTATTTTTCAAGTCCCGCGCAGTATCGTATTCAATCTAACCTATACCGCATAGGTATAAATCTCGTTGCCAGGCCATAGGGCAACCTGGCAAATCATTATCTCTGTTTCTCCACATCACAAACTTTCCTCACGGGCGACGGGCGATTCAGGATCGCAAATGCGCGCCCCTTCAAAGTTCTTGCTTACCGTCATACACACTGCACCAAAAGTGAACTACGCTGCACAAATGTTGATCATTGGTTAATCAAATATTGCATGAAATTTACAGCACAGCGGCTTTTCGCCGTCATGTGAACATGGCACGCGTCATGCATTGTTAACCAGGTAACATAATTCCGGCCATTGACAGCCGGTTAACAGCGAGGCGGTAATGACCACCAAACCTGAAATGCTGAACCGTATCGAAGCTACCTTCAGCCAGCTGACGCCCAGCGAAAAGCGTGTGGCAAGCTGGATGCTGGCGCACGCCGCGCTGATACCGTTTGAGACGGCAGAGAGCGTGGCGCTGACTACCGGCACCAGCGGAATCACCGTCGGGCGCTTCCTGCGCAAGCTGGGGTATCGCAACCTGGACGATGCCAAAAAAAGCCTGCGCGATCCTTATCAGCCCTGGGGAATGAACGAACGCCTGGACTCCTGGCAACAGCAGCGTCCGCTCTCGGATCGCCTCCAGCACTCCCTTTCGCTGGAGGTGGACGCAATCACCCATGTTTATCAGCTGGCACAAACCGATGTCTTTAAGCAAATCGTCCATCAGCTCACCCATGCTGAGGCGGTGTTTGTGCTGGGTATTCAGTCAACGCGCGGGATTGCCAACGCCTTCTTCAGCCACCTGGAATACCTGCGCCCGCGCGTGAGCTACTCCGAGGGGTTATCCGGCAGTTGGGTTGAATCGCTCAACTCCGGTTTTGACCACCCTTATGTGGTGCTGACCGATACCCGCGCCTATTCCGCCATTGCCCGGCAGTACTGTCGTGTCGCAAGTGAGAAAAGTATTCCGATGGCCCTGATCACCGATATCTGGTGTCCGTGGGCGCGGGATTACCCTATTGATTTATTGCAGGTTAAAACCGATACCGGCCACTTCTGGGATTCGCTGGCCCCTGTTAGCTGTCTTTTCAACCTGCTGCTGTCAGGCGTGGTCCAGGCGCTGGGTGATGCGCTTGCAGACCGTCTGACGATAAACCGTGAATTACAACAAGAGTTTGGACAATTCGAACGCTAAAGGAGCGGAGCTATGCCCGAAGAGAGTGAACTGATTGATGTCGCCAGAATGTTTCCTGAGTTGCATATCGATCTGAAATACGCCACCGCCGACAACCTGACTGGCCGTCCCATTTATCAGGAGGCGCTGTGTTTGCTGCATACCGATGCCGCCACCGCGCTGGCGAAATCGATTGGCATCGCCACGCTCGCCGGACTGAAACTGGTGGTCTACGACGCCTATCGCCCACAGCAGGCCCAGGCGCAGCTGTGGGATGCGTGCCCGAACCCGGAATATGTGGTGGATGTAGCCATTGGCTCCAATCACAGCCGCGGCACGGCCATCGACGTCACCCTGATGGATGAACATAACAACGTGCTGGATATGGGGGCCGGGTTTGATGAGATGGATGACCGTTCTCATCCGTATCATCCCTCTGTGCCGCCGCACGCCCAGCGCAACCGCCTGCTGCTTAACGCCATCATGTTTGGCGGCGGCTTTGTGGGGATCGGCAGCGAATGGTGGCACTTCGAGTTGCCAAACGCCGCCAGTTATCCCCTTCTTGACGATCGTTTCGCCTGTTTTCCGTTGACGCACACCCCTCTTTAAACCTGGAGCACTGCCATGAAAACAACGCTTCTCACGACGCTTATCGCCGCCACGCTGGCCCTGAGCATGCCTGCTGCGCAGGCCGCCGTTCCGAAAGACATGCTGGTGATAGGTAAAGCCGCCGACCCGCAAACCCTCGATCCGGCAATCACCATTGATAACAACGACTGGACCGTCACCTATCCGTCCTATCAGCGTCTGGTGAAGTACAAGCCTGGCACCACGGAGGTCGAAGGCGATCTGTCCACGGGCTGGAAGGCATCTGAGGATCAGAAAGAGTGGACCTTCACCCTGACGGACAACGCGAAATTCTCTGACGGCACGCCGGTCACCGCTGAAGCGGTAAAACTGTCGTTTGAGCGCCTGCTGAAGCTCAGCCAGGGGCCGTCTGAAGCGTTCCCGAAAGATCTCAAAATTGATGCCGTTGATGACCACACGGTGAAGTTCACCCTCAGCCAGCCGTTTGCTCCCTTCCTCTATACCCTGGCGAATGACGGTGCATCGATTATTAACCCGGCCGTACTGAAGGCCAATGCCGCCGATGACGCGCGAGCTTATCTGGCGCAGAATACCGCCGGTTCCGGGCCATTTATGCTGAAGAGCTGGCAAAAAGGTCAGCAGCTGGTGCTGGTGCCTAACCCGCACTGGGCGGGTGATAAGCCCCACTTTAAGCGCGTCTCGGTGAAAATTATCGGTGAAAGCGCGTCGCGTCGCCTGCAGCTTTCCCGTGGCGATCTGGATATTGCCGACTCCCTGCCTGTCGATCAGCTTTCTGCGCTCAAGCAGGAGGGCAAAGTCGCCGTGGCGGAGTATCCGTCCCTGCGCGTGACCTATCTCTATCTCAACAACAGCAAAGCGCCGCTGAATCAGGTGGATTTGCGCCGGGCCGTCTCCTGGGCAACCGATTATCAGGGAATGGTGAAAGGCATTCTCAGCGGTAACGGCAAGCAGATGCGCGGCCCGATCCCGGATGGCATGTGGGGCTTTGACGCCACCGCCATGCAGTACAGCTTTGACGAGGCCAAAGCGAAAGCGGCACTGGAGAAAGTCAAAGATAAACCGGCCAGCCTGACGTTCCTCTACTCGGACAACGACCCGAACTGGGAGCCTATCGCCCTCTCCACTCAGGCCAGCCTGGGCAAGCTCGGTATCAACGTCAAGCTGGAAAAACTGGCTAACGCCACCATGCGCGACCGCGTGGGTAAAGGCGATTATGACATTGCCATTGGCAACTGGAGCCCGGACTTTGCCGACCCGTACATGTTCATGAACTACTGGTTTGAGTCGGACAAAAAAGGTCTGCCGGGCAACCGCTCGTTCTATGAGAACAAAGAGGTCGATTCCCTGCTGCAGGCGGCGCTGAAAACCACGGACCAGGCGGAGCGCACCCGCGATTACCAGCAGGCGCAGAAGATTGTGATTGACGAAGCGGCCTACGTTTATCTGTTCCAGAAGAATTACCAGCTGGCAATGAACAAAGAGGTCAAAGGCTTCACCTTTAATCCAATGCTCGAGCAGGTGTTCAACATCGCCACCATGAGCAAGTAACGGTTTCGCCGGGGGAAAGTGTATGACGTTCTGGAGCATTGTGCGCCAGCGCTGCTGGGGGTTAATCCTGGTAGTAGCCGGTGTCTGTATCATCACCTTTATCATTTCACACCTGATCCCCGGCGATCCGGCCCGCCTGCTGGCCGGTGACCGTGCCAGCGACGAGATTGTGCAGAACATTCGTCAGCAACTGGGACTGGATCAGCCGCTCTATATCCAGTTTGGCCGCTATGTGGACGCCCTGGCGCACGGTGACTTAGGGACCTCTATCCGTACCGGGCGGCCGGTGGCGGAAGATTTAAAAGCCTTTTTCCCTGCCACGCTGGAGCTGGCGTTCTGTTCCCTGCTGCTGGCGCTGGTGATCGGCGTTCCGCTGGGGATTTTATCGGCGGTCTACCGTAACCGCTGGCTGGATCATCTGGTACGGCTGATGGCGATGACCGGGATCTCCACACCGGCCTTCTGGCTGGGTCTGGGCGTCATCGTCTTGTTCTACGGCCATCTGCAGCTTCTGCCCGGCGGCGGCAGGCTGGACGACTGGCTCGACCCGCCTGACCACGTGACGGGCTTTTATCTGCTGGATGCCCTGCTGGAGGGTAACGGCGAGGTCTTTTTCAACGCCCTGCAACACCTGATTTTACCGTCACTGACGCTGGCGTTTGTTCATCTTGGCATCGTGGCGCGTCAGGTACGTTCCGCCATGCTGGAGCAGCTCAGCGAAGATTACATTCGCACCGCCCGCGCCAGCGGCTTGCCGGGCTGGTATATCGTCCTGCGGTATGCCCTGCCGAATGCGATGATCCCGTCCATTACCGTACTCGGGCTGGCGCTGGGCGATCTGCTTTATGGTGCAGTACTGACCGAAACCGTCTTTGCCTTGCCAGGCATGGGCGCCTGGGTGGTGACCTCCATTCAGGCGCTGGATTTCCCTGCCGTCATGGGCTTCGCCGTGGTGGTTTCACTGGCCTATGTGGTCGTCAATCTGGTGGTTGATCTGCTCTATCTGTGGATTGACCCTCGTATCGGGCGCGGAGGTGCCGAATGATGTTGACTGAGGAAACGCCCGTCCCCGTAAACACAACGAAACCGGGCATCGACTGGGCAAGGCTGTTCTGGATGCTGCGTCAAAGCCCGCTCACGCTGATCGGCGGGGTGATTATGCTGGTGATGCTGTTGCTGATGGTAACTTCACCGTGGATCGTCCCCCATGATCCGAACGCGCTGGATCTCACTGCCCGGTTGCAGGCCCCGTCTGCGCAACACTGGTTTGGTACCGATGAAGTCGGACGCGATCTGTTCAGCCGCGTGCTGGTCGGTAGCCAGCAATCCATTACCGCCGGGCTGGCGGTGGTGGTGATTGCCGGGAGTATCGGCTCGCTGCTGGGCTGTTTGTCCGGCGTGCTGGGCGGGCGCGGCGATGCCATCATTATGCGGGTGATGGACATTATGCTCTCCATTCCCTCCCTGGTACTGACCATGGCGCTGGCGGCGGCGCTTGGGCCGAGTCTGTTTAACGCCATGCTGGCGATTGCGATTGTGCGTATCCCGTTTTACGTTCGCCTGGCGCGCGGGCAAACCCTGGTGGTGCGCCAGTTTACCTATGTGCAGGCCGCCCGTACATTTGGCGCGTCGCGCTGGCATTTGATCAGCTGGCACATTCTGCGTAACGCCCTGCCACCGCTGATCGTGCAGGCCTCACTGGATATTGGCAGCGCCATTCTGATGGCCGCCACGCTGGGCTTTATCGGCCTTGGGGCACAGCAGCCCACCGCCGAATGGGGAGCGATGGTGGCCGTGGGCCGCAACTATGTGCTCGACCAGTGGTGGTACTGCGCCTTTCCTGGTGCGGCAATTCTGATCACTGCCGTCGGGTTTAATCTGTTTGGTGACGGCATTCGCGACCTGCTGGATCCGAAATCGGGAGGAAAACAGGCATGAGCGAAGCAGTATTAACCATTGAAGATTTACACCTGAGCTTCCCGATATTTCGCGGTGAAGTTCACGCCCTGAACCACGTATCGCTGGAGATCAAACGCGGCGAGATTGTTGGCGTAGTGGGCGAATCCGGCTCCGGGAAATCGGTAACGGCGATGCTGACCATGCGTCTGCTGCCGGAGGGCAGTTACCGGATCCATCGCGGGCAGGTAAAACTGTTGGGTGAAGATGTCCTGAATGCATCCGAGAAACAGCTCCGCCAGTGGCGCGGTGCCAAAGTGGCGATGATTTTTCAGGAGCCGATGACAGCGCTGAACCCAACGCGACGAATTGGCAAACAGATGGTGGAGGTGATCCGCCAGCATCAGCCCCTTTCACGGCGTGATGCCGGGAAAAAAGCGATCACCCTGCTGGAAGAGATGCAGATCCCGGATGCGGCGGAGGTCATGGAACGTTATCCGTTCGAGCTGTCCGGCGGCATGCGCCAGCGGGTGATGATTGCGCTGGCCTTCTCCTGCGAGCCTGAACTGATTATTGCCGATGAGCCGACCACCGCACTGGACGTCACCGTCCAGCTACAGGTACTGCGATTGCTGAAGCATAAAGCGCGGGCCAGCGGAACCTCGGTACTGTTTATCAGTCACGATATGGCGGTGGTTTCACAGCTCTGCGATCGGATGTATGTCATGTACGCCGGGAGCGTGATTGAAAGCGGCACCACGCAAACGCTGATCCACCATCCCGTTCATCCCTATTCCATCGGCCTGCTGCAGTGTGCGCCTGAAAACGGCGAGCCGCGCGAGATGCTGCCTGCCATCCCCGGTACGGTGCCCAATCTTAGCCAGCTTCCGCGCGGGTGTGCTTTTCGGGAGCGCTGTTTTGCTGCGGGCGTAAAATGCACTGAAACGCCGCGCTTACTGCCTCAGGGGGCCGAAGGCCAACGGGCGGCCTGCTGGTATCCGCAACAGGAGAAAACCCATGTCTGACGTACTGCTGGAACTGGATCGCGTGCACGTTAACTTTCCCGCACGCAAAAACTGGCTGGGGCGGGTCACGGAACAGGTGCATGCTCTTAACGGGCTGGATCTTCAGATCCATCGCGGCGAAACGCTGGGGATTGTTGGCGAATCCGGCTGTGGTAAAAGCACGCTGGCGCAGCTTTTAATGGGGATGCTCAAACCCAGTGCCGGCCTGTGTGCACGGACAAACCACGCGGGCGGTATGCAGATGGTGTTCCAGGATCCGCTCTCGTCGCTTGACCCGCGCCTGCCGGTCTGGCGCATTATCACCGAGCCGGTGTGGGTGCAAAAACGCAGCAGCGAACGGGAAAGACGTCAGCTTGCTGAAAACCTGGCGCAGCAGGTCGGTATCCGCCCGGAATATCTCGACCGCCTGCCGCACGCCTTTTCCGGCGGGCAGCGCCAGCGTATTGCTATCGCCCGCGCTCTTTCCTCTGACCCGGACATCATCGTGCTGGATGAGCCCACCAGCGCGCTGGATATTTCCGTACAGGCGCAGATCCTCAATTTACTGGTGAAGCTACAGCAGGAACGCAACCTGACCTATGTGCTGATATCCCATAACGTCTCGGTTGTCAGGCACATGAGCGATCGCGTGGCGGTGATGTATCTGGGACAGATTGTCGAACTGGGCACGGCGGCACAGGTGCTGGTTACGCCGCGTCATCCCTACACCAGGCTGCTGCTCGATTCCGTTCCCAGAACCGGTGAGCCGCTGGATGAAAACCTGGCGCTGCGTAAAACGGATCTCCCGGGGAACCGCCATCTGCCCGAGGGGTGCTATTTCCGCGACCGTTGTCCGCAGGCCACGCAGGGGTGTGAACGCCCGCAGCCGCTACAGCCTTCACACGAGGGCCGTAGCGTGCGCTGCTGGCGTAATGTGGATTAAATTTGCGCCATCCCACCATCAACAAACAGCTCGGTGGCGTTAATAAAGCTGGCCGCGTCAGAGGCCAGAAACGCCACCACTTTCCCCACCTCGCCCGGCGCACCTAAACGTCCTAACGGAACCTGTGCAGCCAGCGCATCGTACAGCCCCTGACGATGTTCTTCTGGCACCAGTTCGCCAAGTCCCGGGGTTTTGACGGGGCCAGGACTGACCACGTTGATACGGATCCCACGGCCCTGCAGATCCAGCGCCCAGGAGCGGGCAAAGTTGCGCACGGCGGCTTTGCTGGCGCTGTAGACGCTAAAGTTTGCCGTTCCCTTTATCGACACCGTTGAACCGGTCAGAATAATGGACGACCCGGCAGATAACAGCGGCAGCGCTTTTTGTACTGTAAACAGCACTCCGCGCACGTTTGTGCCGAAAATACGGTCAAACTGCTCCTCGGTGATTGCTCCCAGCGGCAGCATATCTCCGCCACCCGCATTGGCGAACAAAATATCGAGACGCCCTTCTTCTTTTGCTATCTGCGCATAGACTCGATCCAGATCGGCGAGTTGTGAGACGTCGGCACGAATACCCACCGCACGGGAATCAATTTGTGCGACGGCGGCATCCAGCTCGGCCTGTCGACGACCGGTGATATAGACTTTGGCGCCCTGAGCCGCCAGCTCCTGCGCCGTGGCAAGACCAATACCGGTGCTGCCGCCAGTGACCAGTGCGATTTTTTTGAAGAGCGTTGTGTTCATGTCATTTACCTTTTGTTGGGTTTGCGTTGCGCGTTTTTGCTTGCGCTGGAGACACATTAGCCCTTGCCGGATTAGTGAAAAACCAGCAAAAATGAAAATGACTATTCACAAACAGAAATAATCGAGAGAAAAAGATGGACCAGCTCATGGCGATGCGCGCCTTCACGCGGGTTGTGGAAACCGGTAGCTTTACCCGAGCGGCTGATTCGCTAAACATGCCCATCGCCACACTGAGCAAGCTTGTGAAAGCGCTTGAGGCGCATCTTGAAATACGGCTGCTGCACCGTACCACCCGCCGGGTGGTCACGACGCCGGAAGGCGCGGAGTATTATGAAAAAGCGCTCAGGGTGCTCATTGATATCGAAGATATCGATACCTCGTTTCGCGTCTCTCACGCCACACCGAAAGGACATCTGCGGGTGGATATTGGCGGTTCGACTGCCCGCGACGTGCTCATCCCCCTGCTCCCGGATTTCATGCAGCGCTACCCGGATATTCGCATCGATCTTGGCGTGGCGGATCGTCCTGTTGATTTGATCAGCGGCAACGTGGATTGTGTGATCAGAGGCGGTCCGCTGAACGATTCCACCCTTATCGCCCGTCATCTGGGCGACGCCGACATGGTGACCTGCGCAACGCCGGGCTATCTGAAAAAGCACGGCGTTCCGGCTTATCCGCAAGAGTTGCGCAACGGACATAAACTTATAAGCTATCTCTCCCCGGTCACCGGGCGACCCTTTCCGTTTCGCTTCAGGAAAGGCGGCGAGGTGCAGGAGATCGGCATTTCGCACTATCTCGGCGTTAATGAAAGCAATGCGCACCTGGCAGCGGCGGTGGCAGGATTGGGCATCATTCAGACGTTTACATATTCAGCAAAGACATATCTTCAGGCGGGTACGTTACAAGAAATTTTAAGCGACTGGCACCCGGCGGCGTATCCGTTTCACGTGGTTTACCCGCAAAACCGGCATCTGACGCATCGCCTTAAGGCGTTTATTGCATGGCTGGCAGCGGTTTTTCCTGCTGCGCTGAAGGGATAGCCGGGCCTTCGCCCGGCTCAGGCTTAGTTAAGTTTATAGTCCAGCGTGATTTCCGCTTTCAGTACCTGCGACACCGGGCATCCTGCTTTCGCTTTCTGGATGATGCCGTCGAATTTCTGCGGATCGATACCCGGTACGGTGACCTTGCTGTTTAGCGCAATTTTGCTGATTGCGAAACCGCCATCGGTTTTATCCAGCGAGACATCCGCTGTGGTATCGATGGAATCTGCGGTATAGCCCGCTTCACCAATCATCAGCGACAGCGCCATTGAGAAACAGGCGGCGTGGGCTGCGCCAATCAACTCTTCCGGGTTAGTACCTTTAGCGCCTTCGAAGCGGGTGTTAAAGCCGTAAGGTTGTTGATTCAGGACGCCACTTTCCGTTGAGACCGTCCCTTTGCCATTTTTGATATCACCAGACCAGTGTGCCGAACCGTGCTTATGAATCGTCATTCTTGCTCTCCTTTTGGCTTACAAAGGGATAAGTATAGACGATGGTTTCGGCACACCCTGGAACACAGATAATTCTGTAACCTATTCCCGCTGCGCGTCGCCTGACAGATGGTGCGCTATCTCATCAAGAAACACGCGCAACGCCGCGGGCTGATACTCCCGGGACTGATAAATACCGTGAATGGCTAACGCTTTGGGCGTCAGGCTGCTCAGCACCGGGACCAGCGTGCCCTGTTCAATCGCGGCATGTGCTTCCTGCTCCGGTAGCATGGCAATGCCGCAATGCTTCACCGCCGCCTCCATCAACAATGACGAGATGCTGGCGCTGAGGTTGCCGCTCACGGCGACGCTGACGTTTTCCCCTTCCGGCGTCAGGAAGTGCCACGCCTGACCGGCGAAAAAGCTGTAATGAAGACAGTTGTGCTGCGCTAACTCCTCCACCTGCCCTGGCGTGCCGTGGGTTGCAAGATACTGCGGCGACGCGCACAGCACGGAACGGCACTCCCCGAGCCTGCGGGCGATCATCCCGGGCTCTGGGTTATCCGTAATGCGGATCGCCACATCAATGCGTTCCCCTACCAGGCTCACCGGATGGTTGTTCACATCCAGCTCAATGCGCAGCTGCGGGTAGCGCGAAAGCAAGCCGGGCAGCACCGGGGCAATCAGATGCATGGCGGTAAAATGGGCGCAGGCCACCCGTAGCGTGCCTGAAGGGAGATCTTTCTCCGACTGGCCCTCAATTTCCTGCGACAGCTGGGACAGCGTTCGCGTTTTTAGCAGCACCTTCTATCCGGCCGCCGTCAGCGTCAGCTTGCGCGTCGAGCGGTTTACCAGCCGCGTACCGGCCCACTTCTCCATTTGCTCAAGATAGCGGCTCACCATCGGACGGGAGATCCCCAACGCCCGGGCTGCTGCACTCAGGCTTCCCAGCTCGCATATCCGGTTATAGACCTGAGCGGCAATAACGCGATCCATATCACACCCCATTTGCTCGATTTATGAAACAAAGCATGTCTTGTTTCAGGAATTCTGGCAAATACGAATATCCGTACAATAAAGACTTTCCTGAACAACAGAGACATCAGAATGAAATTCACTCACCTTGCACTGCTTTCCACGCTTATCACGCCCGCGGTGTTTGCTGCGCCATTAACCATTGATACCTATAACCCGCAGGACAAAGGGATGTTTGCGGTCTCCTCCACGCTGGTCTCTGGTCCAAAAGAGGCCGTGCTGTTTGACGCCCAGTTCAGCGTCAAAGATGGCGAAGCGCTGGTCGACAAAATTCGCAAAAGCGGGAAAACCCTGAACAAAATCGTCATTACCTCTGGCGATCCTGATTTCTATTTTGGACTGCAACCGCTGGTGAAAGCCTTCCCGAATGCCAAAGTGGTGGCCACACAGCAGGTGGTTGACCATATCAAGGCCACCAAAGACGCCAAGCTTGCCTTCTGGGGGCCGCAGATGAAAGACGGTGCACCAACCGAACTTATCGTTCCGCAGGTACTGGCATCCACTACCTTCATGGTGGACGGCGAGAAGATTGATATCGAGCAGCCAGAAAGCTACGCCGCCTATGTCTGGATCCCTTCGGCTAAAACTATCCTCGGTGGTACCGGTGTCGCCTGGGGTATCCACGTCTGGACGGCAGACACCCAGACGCCAGCCAGCCGCAAGGAGTGGCAACAGACGCTGGAAAGCATGGCGGCACATAAGCCTGAACGCGTGATCCCAGGTCACTATCTGGGAACACCACCGGCAGGGAGCGGTGCTCTCGACTTTACCCGTGATTATCTCCAGCGCTTCGAACAGGCGTTGTCAGAACATAAAACATCGACAGGCGTGATCAGCGCCATGAAAAAACAGTATCCGGGTCTGGCTGAAGAGAGCTCGCTGGAATTAAGCGCCAAAGTGAATACCGGCGAAATGAAGTGGTAATGTAAAATCTGCTCCTGCTATATTTCTGTGATAGCAGGAGCACCTGCAAAATATCCTCGCGGTAAAACCTCAATATATCCTCCCATTCTAAAAGCGCATAAAAGCATGCACTTATGTCATTTTTATTTCTAAGATGAATCTTAGACACAGCGGCCAAAATATTTGCCATTCTGTTTGTGAATTAAATTTTTTGCGAGCCGTACCATTAAACAGACAACGACACGGAGGCAGCATGTTTACTTATTACCCGGCCAATACTGCAGCAGCACAACCTGAACTCGTTAACGCGATTGCACAGGGTCTTCACGCCGAGCATGGTGCTGTGACTGAAGATGACATTTTGATGGAACTGACCAAGTGGGTGGAATCCACAGACAATGACATCCTCAGTGACATCTACCAGCAGACCATTAACTACGTCGTCAGCGGGCAAAACGCACCTTTGTAAAAACCTGCTATGCTGGATCTGCAACCTAAGGGGTTACATTTCGTTTGCGTAAGCGAACTGGTCCTTAAAACTATCAACAGGATTGAGGAGTTAACATGAAATCGAACCGTCAGGCACGCCATATACTGGGACTGAACTACAAGCTTTCTAACCAACGTAAAGTGGTGATTGAAGGCGACAGTGAAACACAGGTCACTCACGCCACCGGCAGAAAACGCCACGCGGGCAAGTAAGTCCCCAGGAGAGATCCTCAACACCATCGGCAAAACCGATGGTGTTTTTGTTTATGTGTTGCGGTAATTAATATTTAGCTCCTTTATAATACCGCCTGACCGCACCCCATCGCACAGGCCAGAAAGATGACAAACAGCAGTGTCAGGGACGGATCTTCAAAAAAAGAGTGAGTGACATGGACAACAAACTGAAAAAACATCGTTCCCTATATATCCCTTATGCCGGCCCGGTATTACTCGAATTCCCCCTGCTCAACAAAGGTAGCGCCTTCAGCATGGAAGAGCGCAGCAGCTTCAACCTGCTCGGTTTGCTGCCAGAAGTGGTGGAAACCATTGAAGAACAGGCAGAACGCGCGTGGATCCAGTATCAGGGTTTCAAAACCGAAATCGACAAACATATTTACCTGCGCAACATTCAGGACACCAACGAAACCCTCTTCTATCGTCTGGTACAAAATCATCTCGAAGAGATGATGCCGGTGATCTACACCCCAACGGTGGGTGCCGCCTGTGAACGCTTCTCAGAGATCTACCGTCGCTCCCGTGGCGTCTTTATCTCTTATCAGAACCGCCACAACATGGACGATATTCTGCAGAACGTGCCGAACCACAATATCAAAGTGATCGTGGTGACCGATGGCGAACGTATTCTGGGTCTCGGTGACCAGGGTATTGGCGGCATGGGGATCCCAATCGGTAAGCTCTCTCTGTATACCGCCTGCGGCGGCATCAGCCCGGCGTATACCCTGCCGGTGGTGCTGGATGTGGGCACCAACAACCAGCAGTTGCTTAACGACCCGCTGTATATGGGCTGGCGTCATCCGCGTATTACCGACGACGAGTATTATCAGTTTGTTGATGATTTCATCCAGGCGGTCAAGCACCGCTGGCCGGACGTGCTGCTGCAGTTTGAAGACTTCGCGCAGAAAAACGCGATGCCGTTGCTGAACCGCTATCGCGATGAGATCTGCTCTTTTAACGATGATATTCAGGGCACCGCCGCGGTCACCGTTGGCACGCTGATTGCCGCCAGTCGCGCGGCAGGCAGCCAACTGAGCTATCAGAAAATTGTCTTCCTGGGCGCAGGCTCTGCGGGTTGTGGTATCGCCGAGCAGATTATCGCCCAGACGCAGCGTGAAGGGCTAAGCGAAGAACTGGCGCGCTCCCGCGTGTTCATGGTCGACCGTTTCGGCCTGCTGACCGACGGCATGTCAAACCTGCTGCCGTTCCAGACCAAGCTGGTGCAGAAACGTGAGAACCTGAAGAACTGGGACACCGACAACGAAGTGCTCTCTCTGCTGGACGTAGTGCGCAACGTGAAGCCGGATATCCTGATTGGCGTCTCCGGTCAGACGGGGCTGTTCACCGAAGAGATCATTCGTGAGATGCACAAGCACTGCGAACGCCCTATCGTGATGCCGCTCTCCAACCCGACCTCGCGTGTGGAAGCAACGCCGCAGGACATCATTGCCTGGACCGAAGGGAACGCGCTGGTCGCAACCGGCAGCCCGTTCGATCCGGTGGTGTGGAAGGACAAAACCTATCCTATTGCCCAGTGCAACAACTCCTATATTTTCCCGGGCATTGGTCTGGGTGTGATCGCCTCCGGCGCGTCGCGCATTACCGATGAGATGCTGATGTCGGCAAGCGAAACCCTGGCGGGCCACTCGCCGCTGGTGAACGATGGCGAAGGACTGGTGCTGCCAGAGCTGAAAGACATTCACAAGGTGTCGCGTGCTATCGCGTTCGCGGTCGGGAAAATGGCCCAGCAGCAGGGTGTGGCAGTGAAAACCTCTGCTGACGCGCTGCAGCAGGCCATCGACGACAACTTCTGGATGCCGGAATACCGTAGCTACCGTCGTACTTCGATCTAACACTGTGTTCCTACCGTTCTCTCTCCCACAGGGAGAGGGAATTACATTCCTCCCCCCTAGCCAAACCGCCTTTCCCCCGCTACACTCCTTTCATCCATTAACCCACTGAATATATATAAGGAGGCCAATTATGCTGTACTGTGAAATTTTCAATTTTTCACATGCATTTGGTGATCGCACCAGCTCAAGCGTTATCGGTATCGTGCTGCGATAACTTCTGCTTGAGCGAAGACACCAACCCCTGAAATCCCTTCTCTCGGGCTTACTGAGTTATCGTCAGCGATGTTTGACGAGGCATAAACATGCCTGTAACTCTTGGGTAAGCAACAATGAGCACTTTACTCACTGCACAATCTTTACGCGTTGATACGGCGTTTGGCACGCTCTTCGACTCCCTCTCCTTTACGCTGAAAAAAGGCGACCGCATTGGCCTGCTGGGCGATAACGGCTGCGGCAAAAGTACGCTGCTGAAGGTGCTGGACGGCACAGACTCTCCTGCTGCCGGAAGCGTCGCGCTGGCCGGACACTGTCTGATGGCACGCGTTGAGCAACATCTGCCAGAAGCCATTTATCCCCTGACCATGCTGGACGCCGTACTGGCGCAACTGCCCACGACTGAGCGCGAGAGCCTGCGCTGGAAAGCAGAAACGCTGCTGGCGGGTATGGGCTTTACGCCGCAGGACATGGCCTTAACGTCGGCGACGCTGAGCGGCGGGCAACACACGCGTCTCCTGCTCGCGCGGGCGTTGATCGGCGATCCGGATCTGTTACTGCTGGACGAGCCGAGCAACCACCTCGATTTGCCTACCATGCTCTGGCTGGAGCAGTTTTTACAGAACTGGTCCGGCAGCTTTGTACTGGTCTCGCACGACAGGCAGTTGCTGGATGCCGTCACCAACGGCAGCTGGATCCTGCGCGATAAGATGTTGCACTACTTCGCCCTTCCCTGCACCGCCGCGCGCCAGGCGCTGGTGGCGAAAGACGAAAGCGATGCGCTTCGGCATAAGGCGGAGCAAAAGGAGATCGACCGCGTAACCGCCAGTGCCAGACGGCTGGCCACCTGGGGCAAGGTCTACGATAACGAAGATCTGGCCCGCAAAGCCAAACAGATGGAAAAACAGGTCGAGCGGCTAAAGGAGAGCCAGACAGAGCTCACGGCAGGCAGTCCGTGGACGTTAACCCTGCGTGGTGATGCCCTGCGGGCGGACCGACTGCTGGAGATGGAAAACCTCGGCGTACCGCCTGCACCTGGGTTGCCCGATCTATTTCACGTCGACATTGCGCGGCTTAAAAGTGGCGATCGCGTGGCTATCGTCGGGCGTAACGGCTGCGGCAAATCATCGCTGATGAAGCTCATCTGGCGGCATTTCTCAGGTGAACCGTCAGAGGCTGGGCTGAAACTCCATCCTCGCGTGTCGCCAGGCTATTACGACCAGACGCTGAATCAGCTTCCGGATGAGGCAACGATCTTCGACGCGCTGGAGCCTTTTGCGCCAGCGCCACAGGATCGCAAGATGGCGCTTATCAGTGCCGGGTTCCCGTGGGCGCGTCACGGGCAAAAGGTCAGCACCCTCAGCGGCGGGGAACGTTCGCGCCTGCTGTTTGTCGGCCTGACGCTTGCCCGTTATAGCCTGCTGATGCTGGATGAGCCTACCAACCATCTGGACATGGAAGGCAAAGAGGCGCTGGCCGCTACCCTGCAACAGTTTGACGGCGGAGTGCTGCTGGTAAGCCATGACCGGCAGCTGATCGCCCAAAGCTGCAATCGCTTCTGGCTGATTGAGGACGGTTTGCTGAGCGAATGGCATGACGCCGAAGCGGTGTTCGAACGGCTGCGTGAACGCACAAGCCTGATGGCGTCGTCGGCGTCACCCGCAGTCGCGGATGTTAAAGCGCAAGCCTCGGACGATCTGCTTGAAAGGCTGATCGCGCTGGAAACGCTACTGGCAGAAGACCTGGCGCGTAAGCCTAAGCATCAGAAACCACATCTGCAGGCGCAATGGCGCAAAGAGATTGAGGTGATAGAAGCAAAACTGTAGATCTGTGCCCGGCGAGCTTCTCGCCGGGCCAGTGAATTCCCCCCTAATTATTAGAGGATCGCTGTATTCTTAATCTGAAATCGCATCAATTGGTGACATTATGTTGCCGCCGCCTTGCATAACGCCTCTAAACTATTAATCCTTAAGTAGTATTCCCCTGCGATACACATACCCATCAAAAACAAGGAGAAACCTATGAAGGCTGCTGTTGTTACACAGGATCATCAGGTCAATGTTACCGAAAAAACCTTACGCCCACTGAAGCACGGCGAAGCCCTGCTCAAAATGGAGTGCTGTGGCGTTTGCCATACTGACCTCCACGTCAAAAATGGCGATTTCGGTGATAAAACCGGTGTGATCCTGGGCCACGAAGGGATTGGGATCGTGAAAGAAGTTGGGCCTGGCGTGACGTCACTGAAAGTCGGCGACCGTGCAAGCGTCGCGTGGTTCTTTGAGGGCTGCGGCCACTGTGAATACTGTAATACCGGCAACGAAACCCTGTGCCGCGATGTGAAAAACGCCGGTTATTCCGTTGATGGCGGCATGGCTGAAGAGTGCATTGTCACCGCGGATTACGCGGTAAAAGTGCCTGACGGGCTGGATTCCGCTGCGGCCAGCAGCATAACCTGTGCCGGCGTCACCACTTACAAAGCGGTAAAAGTCTCCCATATCAAGCCGGGCCAGTGGATTGCGATCTACGGCCTGGGCGGACTGGGTAACCTCGCGCTGCAGTATGCGAAAAACGTCTTCAACGCCAAAGTCATCGCCCTTGACGTTAACGACGAACAGCTGAAGCTGGCTGCAAGCATGGGGGCGGATTTAACCATCAACTCCCGCAGCGAAGATGCCGCTAAAATCGTGCAGGAAAAAACCGGCGGCGCGCATGCGGCTGTGGTAACCGCGGTCGCGAAAGCAGCGTTTAACTCGGCGGTGGACGCGGTGCGTGCCGGTGGTCGCGTGGTGGCCGTTGGCCTGCCGCCGGAAGCCATGAGCCTTGATATCCCCCGTCTGGTGCTGGACGGTATCCAGGTGGTCGGCTCGCTGGTTGGTACCCGTCAGGATCTGCAGGAAGCATTCCAGTTCGCTGCCGAAGGCAAAGTGGTGCCAAAAGTGACGATGCGCCCGCTGGAAGATATCAACGCCATCTTCAAAGAGATGGAACAGGGCCAGATCCGCGGCCGTATGGTGATTGATTTACGCTCGTAACGGTCCGTTCCCGCTAACCGCTCCGTTTATGGGGCGGTTTTTTATGACCACATTCCGGCACTCAGGCCAGCGCACGAGCATCAGACTGAGCCCGCCGGGCGCGCAGATAGCCATACACCAGCAGCGCGCTCATCGCCAGGAAGGATAATATCGCCGCCGGTAGCGTGACATAGCTCCAGCTAAAACCGAGCGTAATCATCATTCCGCCAAAATAAGCGCCAATCGCACTGCCCAGGTTAAAGGCCATCTGCCCGCCTGCGGCACCAAGCATTTCCCCTCCTTTCGCATTTTGCAGCAGCAGAATTTGCAGTGGTGCAGAGAGTGCGAACAGCCCGGCACAGCAGATGAACCCCATCACCAGCGACGCGGTTTTCTGTTCACCAAAGGCGAAAAGCAATAACAGTGAGGCGACAATCACCATATCGGTGGTGGCAGCAATACGCAGCGGGCTGAAACGACCCGATAGTTTCCCGCTCAGCAGGTTACCCAGCACCATGCCGAAGCCCATCAACATCATGATGATCGTCATCAACCCCTCGGAGAAGCCAGAGACATTGACCATAAACGGCTTCACAAAACTGAACCACGCAAAAACGCCAGCGTTGCCAAACATGGTGGCAGCGAAAATCAGCCACGGTTCCGGTTTTTTCAGGAAGTGAAACTGCTCGGTGAGTTTTATTTCTGATGCGTCATGAAGGTTTGGTACCCACACCAGCACCGAGAGGATCACCAGCGCGTCAAACAGGGCTATCAGGAAAAAGGTATAACGCCAGTTGAATGTATGCCCCAGCCAGGTTCCAAACGGAACCCCCACCAGATTCGCCACGGTCATCCCGGCGATCATCCCCGCCACGGCCACCGTCACCTTACCCGGTGGCGCTATTTTCGAGAGGATAATCGCCCCCACGCCGAAAATTGCGCCGTGCGGGAACCCCGAGATTAAGCGCCCTGCCGCCAGCCAAAAATAGGATGTGGAAAAGGTAAACATCGCGTTACCCACCGCACATAGGGCAACCAGAAACAGCAGCGTGGTTTTTAACGAGAACTTACTGGAAAACAGCGCCACAATCGGCGCGCCAATCACCACGCCAAAGGCGTAAAACGAAATCATATTTCCGGCGGAGGGAATGGAAATACCGGTATCATGCGCCAGTTCCGTCAGGACACCCATAATACCAAATTCAGCCATGCCCAGGCCAAACGTGCTAAGGGCTAACGAGAAAATTGTCTTTTTCATACCACAACCACGAGTGAAAATTCGCAGCGGGCATTATTGAATACCCTACATCTGCGCCACCGTGTTTTTCCTCGGCAGCTGGTTGCGCTACGACTACGGGCAATACACCTGGCGCGCCTCATCGAGCCAGATGCTCAGCAAACGCGGTATGAACTGGGCCTCTAACCTGTTTCATATTGGGATCCTGGGGATTTTCTTCGGCCACCTGTTCGGCATGCTAACCCCGCACTGGATGTATGCCTGGTTTTTACCCGTCGCAGTTAAGCAGCAGTTAGCCATGATTGCAGGGGGGATTTGCGGCGTGCTGACGCTGATTGGCGGTTCCATGCTGCTGATTCGCCGCCTGTTCAACCAGCGGGTGCGCGCCACTTCCACCACGCCGGATATCATCATCATGAGTATCCTGCTGATACAGTGCATTCTGGGGCTATCGACAATTCCTTTCTCCGCCCAGTATCCTGACGGAAGTGAGATGATGAAGCTGGTCGGCTGGGCGCAGGGAATTGTGACGTTTAAGGGCGGCTCATCGGAAATGTTGAGTGGCGTTGCCCCCATCTTCCGCGTTCATCTGGTGCTGGGGATGACTATTTTCCTTATCTTCCCGTTCACCCGCTTGGTGCACGTGTGGAGCGCACCGTTTGAGTATTTTACCCGTCGGTATCAGGTGGTGAGATCGCGCCGTTGATTTTGTCGGGTGGCGGCTTCGCCTTACCCGACCTACGTTCAAGCACCTGTCGGCCCGGTAAGGCGTAGCCGCCACCGGGCTTTAATGTCAACTTACTGACCCTCCGGTTATCAGAGAGAGAATAAATAACAGCAACAGCACCGCGACGATCAATCCGAATGCAAGTAGCACAGCATGGAACGTTAGCGTTAGTCCTGAGAAAAGAAGTGCCCCGGAGATCCCCCAACGGCTCTCCTTGCACATCCCTCCGATGAACGAAAGCCCCAGAGCCACAACAGCGAGAATAATTCCGGCATTAAGAAGAATGCGGTCGATATCGACCGTTGTTTTTTCTGTTCGGGCAGCAGGACGCTCCCCCTTTAGCCCCGCAATTATCCCTTGTTTTACAGCCGAAACTTTCTCAGCAACCATAACTTCAAGCACTGGCGGCTTTGGCGAAAACGGGCCGAATGAAAACTGGACGATTGAGAGAATGAGTGCAATTCCTCCCAGCAACATACCCAATGAACTGAATTTATTTCGCAATACGATTTCCATATCAACGTACCTTCGAATGATGCTGCCGCGTGGGCTGTAGGCCCGGTAAGGCGTAGCCGCCACCGGGCGATGAAGGCTGAAGCATGCCGCTTTGCAGAAGAAAATTCCACCACGAAATGTCGTCTCATAATGGCCCAAAAGTATCGTTATTGTTTCTCCAGGTGACTCATACTGTGAGCAACTGTGCGGAATAATGGCTCCCGAACACAACACAGAAGGAGTTCGCGTGATGAAACCATTTTTTCGTACAGCATTGCTGATCGGCATGATGAGCACTTGTTCCACTTATGCTAGCGCGCAGGAAACGACCGGCACGAATAGCAAAACCATTCGTGCACTGACAGGCGCAACGGCGACTTCGTCTTTATCCGCCTCACAAACGGCGTTAATCGTGGTGGATATCCAAAACGAATATTACGCAGGTAAAATTTTCGTGGTCAGATGGTGATCCCTGATGGCGATAAGGTACTGAAGAACTTTCAAAAGCTGGTTAGCTATGCCCATCAAAAGGGGATGCAGGTGTACTTCGTGCGCCATATAGCGCCAAAGGATAGCCCGCTGTTTGCCGAAGGGTCTGTTTATGCCAGGTTCCATCAAGACCTACAGCCTTCTGCACGCGATGCCATTATCACCAAAGCGACCCCGAGCTCTTTTGTTGGCACCGATCTGGATGCGCAATTAAAGAAAAAAGGGATCAAAAAGGTGATAGTCATTGGCCTGATGACGCACATGTGCATTTCCTCTACCGCACGTGACGCTGTTCCGCTGGGCTATAACGTGATTATCCCTGAAGATGCGACAGCAACACGCGATCTGGATGATGGTCAGGGTGGCGTGGTGGACCACAAAGCGCTGCAACGTGCGGCATTAGCCGGTGTTGCCGATGTGTTTGCCGAGATTATGACGACCAAAGACGTTATGGCGCTGCCAGTCACAGAATAAGACCGGACTTGATCCCCGTCGCCAGCCAGGTCTCTATACTGGCTGGCGCACGGAGGCTTAATAACACCTCGCCTTCTCGCTATCGGCGCGAGTTTCGCGGCCGATAGCGAGAAGGCTATTTTCCGTGAGTTTCAAACCCTGCCATCACCGCCGTCAGCTCCGCCAGTGAAAAACCGTGCTTCGGATCGTCAACACCCAGCCCGAAGCGCTCCTGCATCAACTGATACAGCGCCGCAGCATCGGGAAGATGGATCTGCTCCTCTACATGGCCCTTTTGCCAGTGAGTAAAGTTGAAGTTGGTCAGCGTCAGTTTGCCGCCGTCAGGCAGATGGCGGCACATCAGCAGATGATGGCGGAAATGGGACTGCGGCCAGTGCGCCGACCAGAAATTCCCCATGACGTAATCACTGAAATATTGTGTCGTCAGGTCAAAGTGGTACATCGACTGCCAGTGCTCATGGTGACGGAATTGCAGTACCCAGTCGTTCCCCTCGCTCAGCAGACGATACAGCCCGTGCGGCGTCTCCTGCTCTTCGTTGGCAAGCAGACGAATCGGTGCCGTCAGCGTCTGGCCGCCAAACCCAACGTCGGCAATCCAGCCTCGCCGTTAAGTTCGACGAGCAACAGGCGATGCGTGCGCGGCGGCATTTGCGGTGGATTCGCAAATACCACACGTCCCAGCACGCTGCGCACCGTAAACCCAACTTCGCGCAACACGCGCTCAAACAAGCCATTTTGTTCAAAGCAATACCCCCCGCGACGCGCCTTAACCAGTTTGTCGACAAGGCTTTGATCGTCGAGCTGTATTTCGCGCGGCAGAACGACATCGATATTCTCAAACGGGATCGCACAGTTGTGATGTAAATGCAGCGCGCGCAAGGTGTCGATATCAACAGTAGCCGGTTGTTTCCAGCCGATGCGGGCGAAATAGGCAGTCAGAAATGGGGACATGCATCAGTTTCCTTTAACAGTGATGTTCTGTTTATAAACTAATTTTACGTGTCCACTTTGATTTCCGTGCTTTTTCGCCATACTCATCGTTATTAATGAGGAGACCCTATGAACCACTTTCGTCCTGTTGAATTACGTCATGCCAGCCGTCTTTTAAACCATGGTCCCACCGTGCTTATCACCAGTCGGGATGAAACCCTGGACAGGCGTAACGTTATGGCTGCCGCGTGGTCGATGCCGGTTGAATTTGAACCACCGCGTATCGCCATTGTGGTGGATAAAAGCACCTGGTCGCGTGAACTGATTGAACGCAGCGGGCAATTTGGCATCGTCATTCCCGGCGTGTCCGCCGCCAACTGGACCTACGCGGTGGGTAGCGTTAGCGGGCGCGACGAAGACAAATTCAACTGCTACGGCATCCCGGTGGTGAACGGTCCGGCACTCGGCCTGCCCGTCATTGAAGAGAAATGTCTTGCGTGGATGGAGTGCCGGTTATTACCCGTTACATCCGCTGCAGAAAAGTACGATACGCTGTTCGGGGAAGTGGTTTCAGCCGCCGCCGATGAACGCGCGTTTGTCGCCGGACGCTGGCAGTTTGACGGGGATAAGCTGAATACCCTGCACCATCTGGGAGCCGGGACGTTTGTGACGAGTGGGAAAATGGTGAAGGCGCTGGATTGATAAACCCTCCCCCCATCGGGGAGAGGGTGAACGTATTACTTCGCACGCCGGGCAATAATCTCATCCGCCACATTGCGCGGTGCTTCCGCAAAATGGTGGAACTCCATCGTGTAGGTCGCGCGCCCTTGCGACATCGAGCGCAGCGTGGTGGCGTATCCAAACATCTCTGCCAGCGGCACGTCAGCGCGGATAATCTGGCTGCCGTACTGCTCTTCCATGCCCTGCACCATGCCACGACGGGATGAGAGATCTCCCATAATATTACCGGCATACTCTTCCGGCGTTTCCACCTCGACATGCATCACCGGCTCAAGGATCACCGGATCCGCTCTGCGAGCGCCCTCTTTAAACCCGAGGATCGCCGCCATGCGGAACGCCATTTCCGAGGAGTCGACGTCGTGATACGACCCAAAGGTCAGGGTCGCTTTTACATCGACAACCGGATACCCCGCCAGCACGCCGCTGTTCATGGCTTCGCGCAGCCCTTTTTCCACAGAGGGAATATACTCACGCGGCACCACGCCACCCTTCGTGGCATCTTCAAACTTGAAGCCACTGCCAGGCTCTAACGGCTCAAGGCTCAGGACCACATGCCCGTACTGCCCTTTACCGCCGGACTGCCGGACAAATTTGCCTTCGATATCTTTCACCGCTTTGCGTAGCGTCTCGCGGTAGGTCACCTGCGGACGGCCGATGTTTGCCTCGACACCAAACTCACGCTTCATGCGATCCACGATAATCTCAAGATGTAGCTCACCCATACCGGAGATAATCGTCTGGCCGGACTCTTCATCGGTATGCAGACGGAAAGACGGATCTTCCGCCGCCAGGCGTTGCAGGGCAATGCCCATCTTCTCCTGATCGCCCTTGGTTTTTGGCTCGATGGCAAGGGAGATCACCGGGTCCGGGAACTCCATTCTCTCAAGCGTGATAACTGCATTCGGATCGGTGAGCGTGTCCCCGGTGGTAACATCCTTCAGACCCACACAGGCCGCAATATCACCGGCGCGCAGCTCGTCCACCTCGTGACGATCGTTGGCATGCATCAGCACGATGCGTCCGATACGCTCTTTCTTGCCCTTCACCGGGTTATATACCGCGTCGCCTTTTCTCAACACGCCAGAGTAAACGCGAATAAAGGTCAACTGCCCGACGTACGGATCGCTCATCAGTTTGAACGCCAGCGCAGAAAACGGTTCTTCATCACTTGGATGACGCTCCGCATGCTGCCCTTTTTCGTCCACACCGTCGATGGCCGGTACATCCAGCGGCGATGGCATCAGCTCAATCACCGCATCGAGCATGCGCTGTACCCCTTTGTTTTTAAAGGCGCTGCCGCACAGCATCGGCTGGATTTCACCGGAGATGGTCCGAATACGCAGCCCTTTGATGATCTCGGCCTCATCAAGGTCGCCCGTCTCCAGGTATTTATCCATCAGCGCGTCGCTGGCTTCTGCTGCCGCAGAGACCATTTTTTCCCGCCACTCCTGCGCGGTGCTCAGCAATTCGTCCGGTACCGGCGCATAGTTAAACACCATGCCTTGTGTGGCATCATCCCACACAATGGTACGCATCTTGATGAGATCCACCACGCCGGTGAAATGCTCTTCCGCTCCCACAGGGATCACAATAGGCACCGGATTCGCCTTCAGGCGTTCCTGCATCATCCGTACGACGCGGAAGAAATCGGCACCCGGACGGTCCATTTTGTTGACGAACGCCAGGCGCGGCACATGATATTTATTCGCCTGACGCCAGACGGTCTCTGACTGTGGCTGCACGCCGCCCACGGAGTCGTACACCATGACGGCACCGTCCAGCACGCGCATGGAACGTTCCACCTCAATGGTGAAATCCACGTGCCCCGGGGTGTCGATGATATTGATCCGGTGCGGTTCAAACCCTCTGTCCATACCCGGCCAGAAGCAGCTGACGGCCGCGGAGGTAATGGTGATCCCGCGCTCTTGCTCCTGCGCCATCCAGTCGGTTGTTGCCGCGCCATCGTGTACTTCACCCAGCTTGTGGCTCATCCCGGTGTAAAACAGGATGCGTTCGGTGGTTGTCGTTTTACCGGCATCGATATGCGCGGAAATACCGATGTTGCGATAACGTTCGAGAGGGATGGGTCGGGGCATAACATTTCCTTAAGTCTGTAAGACTGAGTTGTGACGACCGGGATGGTCGCCTGTGTGTTCGTTTGCTATAATAGTCCTATTGTACGAGTATTATCGAACTATTTTTTTCACGGTTGACCTATTGTTGATATAGCTCAATCTGAACGTTGACGCAGGAAAACGATGATCCCAAACCACCCCGAACCTGAACAAATACTGCTGGAAAATGTGCTATTTGCTCTCGGCAATCCGCTCCGGCTATCGATTATCCGCAGGCTGGCCGATGGCAGTGAACTGAGCTGCAACGCGCTGCGCCCGGACGATGTGGTGAAATCCACCATGACCCACCACTGGCGCGTACTGCGCGACAGCGGTGTAATCTGGCAGCGCCCGCAGGGGCGAGAGAATATGATTTCACTGCGAAGAGACGATCTGGATGCCCGTTTTCCTGGGCTGATGGCGATATTGCTGCGGGCTGAGTAGCGCTGCGGTTACGTTAATATCCGTGGCAACGCTACGCTTTCTCCTGACGATAGACCGGGATCTGCCGTCGGGTCCTGGTCAGGGTATCAAAGACCTCGGTCCCGGAGGTGGTTATTCTCATCCCCGTTTTGCGCAACCGTTGCACATCGGCCGCGATGCGCTGAATGCCGAACCAGAAAAGCCCGTCGAGTGCGGTGACCGCGAGCCCGTTTTCCAGCGCTAACTTTAATCGCTCACGGGGCGCTTTCACCTGCTGGGCGATTTGCCGGTACGGCACTTCGCTCCCCCCTTCGCTATCACTGCGCTGGATACGCGTTTTCAGGTGGTAGTTAAATTCATCGGGGATCCCGTCCAGATTCATTTTCAGGCTATAAACACAGCCGAAGCGCTTGCCGTTAAAAAGCACATTTTTTTGGCTGAGTTGAAGCTCTTTTCTGAGGCCGTCAATTAACTGCGGGGCGCGGGTGAGGAGTAACCGGAAAGGAAGCTCAAAGCTGGTGACGTAATCCACATTCAGCAGCGCCAGACGCAGGCGTTCTTCTGCACCGGCCTGTTGCTCCCGACACTCTTCCAGTACCTCCGCCCACTGACGCGTCAGACGCTCTGGTTCGGCGGCTTCGGTAAAGAGAAATTTTTCAATCTGGTAATCAACTCTTCCGGTCATCGTGCGGTTTCCCGTCGCTGTGAATGCGGTAATTCTATCCAGCGCAGTGATATTTATAAAGAACTGAACCGCAACGGCGTGCTGAAAATGTCGTTGCGATTCAGTCTTCTGACATCCGCGATCAGTGCGCCATTAACCAGCCCATCAAAAGCGTGGCGAAAATCACCGTCGACGCACCGCCAATGCGGGTCGCAATCTGGGCAAACGGCATCAACGACATGCGGTTAGACGCGGAAAGAATTGCCACATCTCCTGTCCCGCCCAGCCCGCTATGACAGCAGGTGACAATCGCCGCTTCCACCGGGTACATATTCAGGCGCGACGCAATAAAATAGCCGCTCAGCGCCATTGCGATGACGATCGAACCGCACACCACCACGTATCCCACCGAAAAGACCGACACCACGCTCTCGAGCGGCACGTACAGCATGCCGAGACCAATCATCAACGGCCAGACCAGCGCAGCGGAGACAAATTTATAGCAACTGTGCGCGCCCTGCTCCATGGAGGCCGGGATCACCTTGAAGTATTTGCACAGCACTGCGATGAGGATCATCAATACCGGGCCGGGAATATGCACCAGCTTCTCAAACAGTCCGCCAACGATGAAAAACGCACACACCATCAGCAACCCGCCCCCCATCAGATGGAAATCCGTCTGCTGTACGCCCTGCGCGCTGGCAAACAGGCTTGTGTCATCTTTGCTGCGGGTTAACATGCCATTGCCTGAAAGCGATGGACGTTTTGCCCCGAGGCGCGCCAGCGTACCCGCACAAATAATGGCAAAAATATTCCCCACTACGGCGGCGGGTGCCAGTTGCGCCACGTAGACGTCAGGTGTCTGACCCAGTATCGCCGAATAGGCCAGCGACAACGGTAAAATCCCCTCGCCAATCCCTCCGCCGATAATCGGTACGATGATGAAGAAGAAGGTGTGATACGGCGTATAGCCAAACAGCGAACCAACGAGTAAGCCGGTCAGCACGGCCATCAGGGTACCCACCACCAGTGGAACGAACATGCGGATCATCCCCTGGATCAACAGCACGCGGTTCATCCCCAAAATGCTCCCCACCACCAGACAGGCGATGACGAAATAGAGCAAATTGGCCTCTTTCATCAACAGGTGAACCGTATCCAGGGTGTGTTTCTCGAATACGCCAAAATAGACCAGCACCGAGGGCAGCATCAGGCACAATATTGCCGGGCCACCAATATCTTTCAGCAGCGGGATTTGTCGGCCAATTTTGGCAAAGGCGAAACCGAGCGTCATGATCACCGCGAGTCCACCGATCATGTTTTTCGGCAGCAGCCCCGCCCACGCGGAGGTGGCCACAATGGCCGCGATCCCGACAAACAGCATCAACGGGACCGCGCCAACTTCAGCATTGCTCAACCCAAAAGCAAAACGTGAAGCGACTGGAGACGTGGTTACAGAATTATCTTTCATATAATCACCGGATTAGTAGGTTCGGATATCAATAAACAGGAATAAATCGTAATTGGCCTGTACTTAATAAAGCTTTAATATTTAATCGTATTCAAATTGCCATTTATAAAAATGGTTCATCGAGAAATTAGCATGGCGATTTCGCCGGAAATGTGAACAGCACGAGAATTTGTTTTTAAATAACTTAATTCATCTTTTCGTAACTAAAGTTTTTAATCGCTGCGTCGGTGTTTTGAAATTAATTAAACCAGAAAGACTGTGACCGTTATCACTACGCCTATGATCCTTAACCGCTAGATTAGCGCGAAACCAAAGACATAAATAAACCTGCGCCTGCAACTGAACCTTATCCGATTATTGAAATTCAGGAGTCATTCATGTCTCGCAAAGAAGTACTGTATACCCCTTATAGCGGCGCCGTATTACTGGAAAATCCGTTATTAAATAAAGGGCTCGCATTTATTAAAGAAGAACGTGATAACTTTAATCTGCACGGTTTGTTGCCACATAACGTTGAAACCATCGAGGAACAAACCGAACGCGCCTGGGTACAATTCTGTCATTTTAAAAGCGATATTTCCCGCCACGTTTATCTGCGTAATATCCAGGATACTAATGAGACGCTGTTTTACAACCTGCTGCGTTCGCACCTGAAAGAGACGTTACCCATTATCTATACCCCCACGGTAGGAGAAGCGTGCGAACACTTCTCGACTATTTATCGCCGCGCGCGTGGGCTGTTTATTTCCTGGCCCAATCGTCACCGTATTGATGAAATGCTGCAAAGCTTCTCACGCAATGATATTCGCGTCATCGTCGTGACCGACGGAGAGCGTATTCTGGGGCTTGGCGATCAGGGAATTGGTGGGATGGGAATACCCATTGGAAAACTCTCGTTATATACCGCCTGCGGCGGGATCCACCCGGCGTCTACCCTGCCGATTATGCTCGATGTCGGTACCAATAATCAGCAGCATCTGGACGATCCCATGTATATGGGCTGGCGTCACCCACGCATCAGCGACGATCAGTACGCCGAGTTTATGGACATGTTTATCAGTACCGTGAAGCAGCGCTGGCCCAATGTATTGCTGCAGTTTGAGGATTTCGCGCAGAAAAACGCCACCAGACTGCTGCAGCGCTACCGCGACCAGCTGTGCTGTTTCAACGACGATATCCAGGGTACCGCCGCCGTGACCGCGGGCACGCTGATTGCTGCCGCCCATGCTGCCGGGACCCGTGTTCGCGATCAGCGCGTGGTCTTCCTGGGGAGCGGATCCGCCGGTTGCGGCATCGCCGAAAAAATCGTGGCGCTGATGATGGATGACGGGCTAACCGAAGCCGAAGCCCGCAGTCGGATCTTTATGGTCGATCGCTTTGGCCTGCTGACTGACGATATGACCAACCTCCTCGACTTCCAGAAAAACCTGCTCACGGCGCGCGAGGCGATCCGCGACTGGCAGGTTGAGTCGAACAATATTTCGCTGATGGACGTGGTTAAAAACGCGCATCCGACGGTAATGATTGGGGTCTCAGGCCAGCCGGGCCTCTTCAGCGAAGAGATTGTGAAAGAGATGCATCGCCACTGCCCGCGTCCGGTGATTATGCCGCTTTCTAACCCCACATCCCGCGCGGAGGCGCAACCGCAGGACCTCATTGCCTGGACACAGGGCGCCGCGCTCGTCGCCACCGGCAGCCCGTTTGCGCCGGTGTTCTGGCAGGGCGAGCAGTACGATATTGCCCAGTGTAATAACGCCTATGTATTCCCCGGGCTGGGGCTGGGTATTCTGGCCTGCCATGCACGCCGGGTCACCGAGGAGATGCTGATGGCGGCAAGCCACAGCCTGGCCGCGCAGTCGCCGCTGGTGACAACCGAAAAAGGCGGGTTATTGCCGCCGGTGGATCATATAGAAACGGTGTCACGCCATATCGCGTTTGCCGTCGCCCGAGCGGCCATTGAGCAAGGTGTTGCGCCAGCCATGGAGGATGAGATGTTGCTGGCGCGGATTGAAGAGACCTGGTGGCAAGCAGATTATGCGCCGTACCGCAGGGCTGCGCTGTAGCCGTCAGCCTGCCCTCACGTTACGTGAGGGCATACTTTAGTGCTGAATGCCTGACTGTTCAGGCATGTCGCCTGTAGATACAGTTCTGTTGGAAGTGACCACGCTTTTTTTGCGCGCATATCTGTCCGGCTGGCCTTCAGGACGGGTTTTGAAGCGTCGGTGCAACCACATATATTGCTCCGGCGCCATCAGCACCGCGCGCTCAATCGCCCTGTTCATTTGCGTGGCTACCGACGCTTTATCACCGCCCTGCAGCGTTTCGCCGATATCTTCAAGAATAATCAGTTCGTAACCGCTGCCGTCTGCCTTTCTGCGTGGAACGAACGGGATCACCGCCGGTCTGGCACTCTTCACCAGCATATAACTTCCGGCGGTTGTCGCGGCATCAGGAACCGCAAAGAACGGTACAAACACGCTGTTGGTTTTACCGTAGTCGTGATCCGGAGCATACCAGAGAATTTCATTCTGCTTCAGGGCGCGGATCATGCCCTTCAGGTCATAGCGATCCAGCATGGTTTTATTTGAGCGCAGACGACCACGCGTCTGCAGCCAGTCCAGCAGCGCATTATTGTTAGGGCGATAAACACCGACACCCGGGTTGAGCATGCCAAAGATCCTCGCCCCCAGCTCAAGCGTGAGAAAATGCATACCGATGAGCACCACACCGTTTCCACGGGCCCGCGCCTCTTCCATATGTTCATATCCGCTGACGCTGAAACATTTACGCACCCGCCAGTCAGGCCAGAACCAGGCAATCCCGGTTTCGATGACGCCCATGCCAACCGATTCAAAATTACGCTGCAGTAGCTTTTCGCGCTCATCCTTTTTCATGTCGGGAAAACAGAGCTCAAGGTTGCGGCGAGCGATGTCCACACGACGGGGAAGCAAACGCATGGCCAGACGACCAAGCCCGTGTCCGATTCTTAATAAAAGGGGATACGGGAGCTGCACAATGCACCAGAGCGCTGCAATGCCTGTCCAGCTGAGCCAGTAACGAGGATGAAAAAAGGCGAGTGAGAACTGAGGTAATTTTGTCATGAGAAAATTATCCTGTACTGAATTTAACGCAACTGCTGTGCTTACCAGATGATTTCGTGAAAGTTTTAGAGAGGGAAAGTGTAACGGAAACGTCACAGGATCGTATTATCGATTTTTGCGAAATGTCGCGAGAAACTTAAATGCCGGGTCAACGAGGCCGCTGCCCGGCAAATAAAATTACATCGAATAGCCGGGCTTTTTAATCAACGAATCCAGCTTCGAGCCAATTTCGCTGTCCCAGACCTGCGCTTTCCAGTCTTCAGGATTAACCTGGTTTAACGCCACCGACACTGAACTGTCTTTACTGTTGAAATGACGAATTATCACCTCGGCAATATCAGCCGCCAGCGCGTTTTTTTGTTCGTCGTTTAAATCCCGGGGAAAACATTTGATATCTACATGTGGCATATGCAGGCTTCCTGTTATGAATCAGGTTTACACGTTATCAGATAATGCCGTTTGCCTTTAACACCTTGTGCAGTTCAGGAAGCTGACACACGGCGTCTGCAATGGCCGTTATCTTTGGCGTATTCTCGGCAAACCACGCATGCCGTGGCCCCCAGGTACGTGCGACCGCAATATAGACGTCGAGTAACGTAAGCTGTTCCCCCAGCGCAAACGGGGCCGCTTTAAGCTGGCTATCGAACCACAAATAGAGGGATTTGCGGTATTCGATACAATTTTTCTTCAACTGTTCCGGTGCGTCAGGCACCCAGCGTTCGGGATAATCGGCATAGGTAAAGGTCGGATAGACGTTCGCGACAAACCAGATAAGCAAGCGCTGAAATTGCTGACGTTCTGCCTGTCCGACGGGCGGCGCCAGATCGGGACACCTGTCGAGCACCATCAGGGCGATGGCGGCTGTTTCGGTCATGATCGCGCCATTTTCCAGCGCCAGTGTCGGCACCTGACACAATGGATTGAGTCTTTGCAGCAATTCGCGCTGCGGACCGGGCGCATCAAACCCGTCCACATTAATAAACTCGTAAGGGATGTCTGCCAGAGTCAGCATCACTTCGCTGATTGCCGAGCCCCAGCCGGGTGCACCATAAAGTTTGATCATGTTGCCCTCTCAGGAGTGAAAATCCTAAGTGTAGAGCACAATTAATATGTGATCCCAGGCGGG
Source organism: Enterobacter sp. 50793107 (assembly GCF_001463365.1). Classification (NCBI taxonomy): domain Bacteria; kingdom Pseudomonadati; phylum Pseudomonadota; class Gammaproteobacteria; order Enterobacterales; family Enterobacteriaceae; genus Enterobacter; species Enterobacter sp. 50793107. The sequence continues at coordinate 82,862 of NZ_LNII01000062.1, forward strand.
TTAACCTCCGACTGTGTCACCGCTTCGCCCTGCTCTCCCCAGCGCGCCAGCACCTTCTGATACTCCCCGCGCGTGATCGCGCCGTCCAGCGCGGCCTGCAGGGCGTAGACCAGTTGATTGCCTTTTTTGGTGGTCGTGGCGACATACGCTTTTTTCGGGCCCAGCCCGACAACGCGCGTTTTACCGGTCAGCGCGGCTTTATACGCCGCGACCGACTGTGGTCCAAAGAACACATCCGCCCGCCCGGACTGAATATAAAGATTGCCCGAGGCATCATCCGTCAGGTACACCGGCAGCGCGGGCTCACGCCCGGCCTTTTTATTCTCCTCGTTCCAGCCTAACAGGATGCGCTCCTGATTGGTGCCGGATCCGACAATAACCTTTTTACCCGCAAGATCTTCAGGACCGTTAATCGACCGCACCAGACTGGTGGATTTCACCGTAAACGCCAGCGAATCGACGCGATAGGTCGCAAAATCAAACTTCTCTTTGCGCTGTTCGGTCACCGCAATGTTCACCAGCGCCACGTCATAGCGCCCGGAAGTGATCCCCAGCGGCCAGTCTTCCCAGGCGGTGGGAACGAGCTTCAGTTTTAGCCCCAGGCTGCCTGCCAGCAGCCGGGCGATATCCGGATCGCTGCCGATTCGCGTACGGTTGTCGCTGGCAAGCAGGGCCAGCGGCGGTGAGTTAAGCGCAGAAATGGCCACCGTGAGGGTTCCCGGCTCGACAAATTTGTAATGAGCGGGGATCTTCGCCACCGCCTGCTGATCCACCGTCACCGGCAGCGGCTGCTCGTTGGCTTTTAAATCAATACTGGCATGGCTGGCGGCGGTAAAGGCCAGCCCTGCCAGAAGTCCATATTTCATGGGTACTCCTTACAGGACTCGGGAAAGGAACTGACGCGTTCGCGCGTGCGATGGCCGGTTCAGCACCTCGTCGCTGCTGCCCTGCTCCACAATTTTGCCGTCGACCATAAACACCACCTGATCCGCTACTTCTCTGGCGAAACCGATCTCATGGGTGACCACCACCAGCGTGGTGCCGGAACGGGCGAGTTTCTTGATGACATCCAGCACTTCGCCCACCAGTTCCGGGTCTAGCGCCGAGGTAGGTTCATCAAACAGTATGACGCGCGGACGCAGCGCCAGCGCGCGGGCAATGGCGATGCGCTGCTGCTGCCCGCCAGAGAGATGGCGCGACCAGGCATCCGCTTTATCACGCAGCCCCACCACATCCAGCAGGCTATACGCCTGCTCAACGGCCTCTTTTTTGCTCAGTTTTTTATGGGCGACAGGTGCTTCAATCAGGTTTTCCAGCACCGTGAGATGCGGGAAGAGATTAAAGTTCTGGAACACATAACCCACATTGACGCGCTGTTTGAGGATCTCTTTCTCTTTTAACTCGTAGAGTTTGTCACCCCGACGGCGATAGCCGATGTAATCCCCGTCAATCTGAATAAACCCTTCGTCGACGCGCTCAAGGTGGTTGATGGTACGCAGCAGGGTCGATTTACCGGAGCCGGACGGTCCGAGGATCACCGTGACGGATCCCGGTGGGATCTCAAGCGACACGTTATCGAGCGCTTTATGGCGACCAAAGAATTTACTGACGCCGGTAATGGAAATATGTCCTTCATGAGAGGCTTGCATGGACGGGCTCCTGTGCGGGCGTGGTGGTGACGGAACGGGAACGGGTACGGCTGAGGATACGGTTCTGATTCACCGCCGAGCGACGTTCGCTGCGGGCCAGTCCCCGCTCAACACCATACTGGATAGCGGACAACACGGTGGTAATCACCAGGTACCAGGCGGCCCCCACCATCAGCAGCGGGATCACCTCCTGCGTGCGGTTGTAAATCATCTGGATGGTGTAGAACAGCTCCGGCATGGCCAGCACGTAAACCATCGCCGTCCCCTTCGCGAGACTGATGATTTCGTTAAACCCGGACGGCAGTATGGTGCGCAGTGCCTGCGGCAAAATGATCCGCACCGTACGACGCCAGGCCGGTAGCCCCAGCGCAGCGGCCGCTTCATACTGACCATGATCCACGCCGAGGAAGCCCCCGCGAATGATCTCCGCGGTATAGGCGCTCTGCACCAGCGTTAGCCCGACAACGGCGGTAGAGAATTGCCCCAGCACATTGATGGTTTCAAAGCTGCCCCAGGTCATGCCGGTGAACGGCACCCCGAGCGAGAGCGTGTCGTAGAGATAGGAAAAGTTATAAAGGATGATCAGCACTACAATCAGGGGCAGCGAGCGAAACAGCCAGATATAGCCCCAGGCCAGGCTGCTCAGCAGCCAGGATGACGAGAGTCTCGCCAGCGCCAGCATACCGCCCAAAATCACGCTCAGCGCGGTGCCGATCAGCGTCAGCAGTAATGTCTGGCCGACGCCTTCAAGGATCACCGGGTCGAAGAACCAGCGGGCAAACACAGACCACTCCCAGCGCGGGTTAAAGGCGACGGACTGGACAACGACCGCCAGGACAAACAGCGCCACCACGGCACCGACGGCCCGTAGCGGATAACGCGCCGGGACCACTTTTATGGTTTCAACGTTGCTCATCATCGTACCTCATGCGGTTTTACTTAACGCTTCACGAACCAGCGTTTTGGTGAAACGCAACCGACCATCAAACGGGGGCTGGCTGTACTCTTCCGGATCGCGGTTGAGATCGAACTGCGGCTGGTAACCCTGGCTAAGATAGAGCCGTACCGCTTCCGGCTGGCGAAAACCGGTGGTCAGGTAGATCTGGCTGTAGCCTGCCAGCACCGCCCGGCGCTCCAGCTCCTGCACCACGCGCCCCGCAAGCCCCTGCTGACGCAGGCTTTTGTCTGTCCAGATGCGTTTGATTTCTGCGGTGCGTTCGTCGAAGGGTTTGTACGCCCCGGTGGCAATAATCTTCCCGTCACGCTCCAGGACGATAAACAGCCCCTGCGGCGCCAGATACCACTCGGTGAGCTCGACCTCAGCATCTTTCGAAAAATAGTCACCGTAGCGGGCAGCGTATTCACCGAACAGCCCATTGATGATGGGCTGAAGATCGGCATCTTCCGGCGAAACGTCACGAAATTGTTCGCTCATAACGCCTCCTTAATCACCCAGACCGGCCGGGTTGACTTCCGACTGCGGGATGCGTTCCACCCCTTCTCCCCAGCGGTTCAGCACTTTGTCGTAATCGCCGTTTTTGATCACGCCATTAAGCGCGGTCTGCACCGGTTCCACCAGGCCGCTGCCTTTTTTCAGCGTCACCGCGATATGCGCCGCCTTCGGCCAGCCGCCGTCAACGCTTCCCACCAGTTTGGTTTTACCGGTCAGCGCCGCTTTCCACGCGCCAATCACGTTTGGGCCAAAATACGCATCCGCACGCCCGGACTGGAGCGCCAGCGTTTGTGCCGCATCATCTTTGGTGTAGACCGGGGTAAACGGTTTCAGTCCCTTCTTAAGGTTTTCGGCGTTCCATGCCAGCAGGATGGCCTCCTGGTTAGTGCCTGAGCCCACAATAATGCGCAGCCCGGCAATGTCCTCCGCCTTCTGTAGGGATGTGATTGGACTGGTTGATTTCACATAGAAACCGAGCGAATCCTTACGGTAGGTGGCGAAATCAAACTTCTCCTTACGCGCTTTAGTCACGGTGATGTTGCTGATCGCCGCATCGTATTTCCCGGAGGCCACCCCCAGCGGCCAGTCCTCCCAGGAGGTTGGCACCACGTTCAGCTCCAGCCCCAGGCTGTCCGCCACCAGACGGGCCACGTCAACTTCGCTTCCCAGAAGCGTTTTGTTGTCATCCGAGAAAACCGTCAGCGGCGGTTGATTGAGGCCCGCCACCGCGACGGTAAATTTCCCCGGCACGGCAAAGCGATAATCTTTCGGCAACTGCGCGATGGCATCGCCGTTTTTGGCGATATTGATCGGCGTTTTGTTGGCCTCAATGCTCACGCCGGTGCCGTTAATGTTCACATTCTCTGCCCAGACGGCAGGGGTAAAGGCCAGCGCGAGCGCCAGAATAAGCGATGGTTTCTGCATAGCGGGTTCTCTTTTATTGTTGTGTGAACTGATTTTTGGGTTCGTCCAGGCCCAGGCTGTCGCGCAGCGTGGTCCCGGGGTAGTCAGCGCGAAACAGGCCGCGGGCCTGTAGCACCGGCACCACCTGGTCAACAAAGCGCGGGAAGGTATCTGGCGTCCCGCCCTGGATGATGAAGCCGTCGGCTGCATAGCCGTCGAACCACGCCTGCAGGCCATCCGCCACCTGCTCCGGCGTGCCGGAAAAACGGGGGCGTGGTGAGGCCGCTTCCAGTGCGACCTGACGCAGCGTCAGCTGACGTTCGCGGGCATTACGCTTTATCTCATCCGTGGTGCTGCGGAAGCTGTTTTTTCCCAGGTCGCCGAGGTCCGGGAACGGCTCGTCGAGCGGATACTGGCTGAAATCGTGATGTTCGAAATAGCGTCCGAGATAATTGAGCGCATCCTTAACCGACACCAGCGCCGCGGTGGTCTGGTACTGGTTTTCCACATCTTCGGCATTTTTTCCGACAATGACGCTCACGCCCTGGAAGATGTGCAAATCAGAAGCACGACGACCGTTATTTTCCAGCTGCTGCTTCACATCACGGTAGAACGCTTGTGCTTCTTCGAGAGTTTCATGGTGGGTGAAGATCGCATCGGCATGCTTTGCAGCCAGCTTTTTACCGTTGTCCGATGCGCCCGCCTGGAACACAATCGGACGTCCCTGCGGCGTGCGACCAATATTGAGTGGCCCGGCAACCTGGAAGAAATCACCCCGGTGATCCAGGGTATGCAGTTTGGCGGGGTCAAAAAACTGACCACTCTCTTTGTTGCGCACAAAGGCATCGCCTTCCCACGAGTCCCACAGCCCTTTCACCACATCGAGATACTCATCCGCAATGCGGTAGCGCAGCGCGTGCTCGGGGTGTTTTTCACGCGAGAAGTTCCTGGCCGACCCTTCCAGCGGCGAGGTGACGACGTTCCAGCCCGCACGGCCGTTGCTGAGATGATCCAGGCTGGCAAACTGGCGCGCCACGGTAAAAGGTTCGCTGTAGGAGGTGGATAACGTGCCCACCAGCCCCAGATGCGAGGTAATGCTCGCCAGCGCGGAGAGCACCGTTAACGGCTCAAAGCGATTTAAAAAATGCGGGATCGACTTCTCATTAATGTAGAGGCCATCCGCTACGAATAAAAAGTCGAGCTTGCCCTCCTCTGCTTTTAACGCCGTCGCTTTGACGAAATCAAAATTAATACTGGCATCGGCCACCGCCGCAGGATGGCGCCAGGCGGACATATTCCCGGAAGCACCGTGCAAAATGGTCCCCAGCCGCAATTGTCGGGTTGCAGACATATTCACCTCTTCTGAATTAAACGTGTTGCAGGGCTTTTTCCGCAAGCTGTGCAAAATAACGGGCAGCCGGCTCAATTAATGCTTCGTCCGGATTAAAGGCCGGGTGATGTAAACCATACGGGCTATTGCTGCCAATGCTGACAAACGCGCCGGGGATCTGCTGCAGATAGACTGCAAAATCCTCTCCGCCCATATGCAACTCGGCATGCTGCGTTTCATACCCCGCTTCCCGGGCAACCGAGGTGGCAAACGCCGCCCAATGCTCGTCATTGACCAGCGCAGTCGGCCCGGCATACCAGGTGATATCAATCCGGGCACTGAAGGCGCTGGCGAATCCGGCAGCGATTTCACCGACACGTGCTTTGACGTTCTGTTGAACTTCCGTGCGATGCGTGCGCAGCGTCCCTTCCAGCTCAACGCTTTCCGGCAGGACGTTCCAGGTATTGCCGCCCGCAATGCGCGTTACGCTCAGCACAACGGAGTCCAGCGTATTCACGTTGCGACTGGCGACGCTCTGCAACGCGGTAACAAGCTGGCTTGCCAGCACAATCGCGTCGTTGCCTTCATGAGGCCGTGCGGCATGAGCACCTTTGCCGGTAATGCGGAACACAAACCGATCGACGTTGGCATAGAACGGCCCGCCGCGGGTGGCAAATTCACCCACCGGCAACCCCGGCTCGTTGTGCATACCGAAGATGGCGCTGACATCACGTAACGCCCCGGCCCGCACCATGCTCTTCGCTCCGCCAAAGTTCTCTTCGGCAGGCTGGAACAGGATCCGCACGCGACCGTTGAGCAACGCTTCACGTTCTTTTAGTTTTAATGCCGCCCCGAGGATCACGCTGGTGTGGATGTCATGACCGCAGGCGTGCATCACTCCCGCACTCTGCGAGCTAAACGCCACCCCGCTGCGCTCTTCGATCGGTAAGGCATCAATATCCGCCCGCAGGGCAATCAGTTTGTTGCCGTTGCCGATCTCCGCCACCAGCCCGGTAGGCAAGTCATAAGGTAGCGGTGTAATACCGGCATGGGTCAGCCACTGGTGCAAACGGGCGGTTGTTTCCACCTCCTGGCCCGACAGCTCCGGATGCTGGTGCAGCTCACGACGCCAGGCAATCAGTTGTTCGCCAAAACGCATACGTTGACCTCCCTGTTAAGTCGCGCCTGCGCCAGCTGACGCAGGGACTGCACGCGCGCGGCGCCGTCCACAACCGGTGTGTCGATAATGAATTCGTCAATCCCCCACTGGTGATGCAGAGCGTCCAGTTGTGCCAGTACCGACTCAGCGGTCCCGGCCACCAGTGACTGCGCGCGACGCGCTATACGCAGCGGCTCGCTGCCTGCCTGACGCGCAAACGCATAGGCTTGCTCTTCGCTGGCCACCGTAACGCGCTGGCCGTTTGCCAGCTCCACGCCCCAGACTTCAACCTTTTGTGCCAGCGAGTGCGCCTGGGCCTGAGAGTCCGCCACAATGACCTGCACCGCCACAATCACCTCCCGGGCGCTGTGTTCACGCCAGGTGGTGATGACCTCGCGCAGCAGGTCGGGATCGCCATTCAGGTGAGCGGCAAAGACAAAATGCCAGTTGAGCTTTGCGGCCAGCAGAGCACTTTCGACACTCGCCCCCAGCAGAAATCCCTGCGCCGGAACCGGCGGCAAAGGCGTGGCGCGCACCGCCTCCTCCGCGGACTGATTTTCAGGACGGATCCAGCTATCGAGCTGCGCCAGCTGTTCGGCAAAGCTGCCCTTTTCCTGCTGATTCAGACCGAGTTGCAACGCGCGGGTGGAGAGCGGCAGACCGCCAGGCGCTTTTCCAACGCCCAGATCCACGCGTCCGGGAGCCAGGGCAGCCAGGAGATTGAAATTTTCTGCAACTTTATACGGGCTGTAGTGTTGCAGCATGACACCGCCCGATCCCACCCGGATACGCGTAGTCTGCCCGAGGATCCAGGCAATCAATAACTCCGGCGAGGGGCTGGCCAGCTGCGGGGTGTTGTGGTGTTCGGCAATCCAGAAACGGTGATAACCGAGAGTTTCCGCCTGTTGCGCCAGCGCCAGGGTTCGCGCCAGCGCATCGGCGGCTGTTTCATTTTCAGCGATGGGGCTTTTATCCAGAATGCTGATTCGCCAGGACATGTTGCGTTCTCGTTTGACTTAACATGTCGTTATTAATAAAGGCGTATTTCACCGCTGAGAAACAATTAATTTACATTTGGTTTGCCGGAAATCAGATATATAAAACCCTGTTAAGAATAAGACTTTAGGGAGGAAATCAGCGTTTCCGCCTGAGCGCGGCGGGTAATACGGATAAAGCGTATGTGTGCGTAGTCCGGGTTTTGCATATCGACCTGATAACGCCTGCGGTTGTTGCGCCAGGTTTTAATCGTCCAGATGATAATGGACTCTCTGCTGAGGAAGGCGCGCCGGAAACTCTCTTTATTGCCCGTTCCCGGCCAGAGTTCGTGTTGATGCCAGGCCCGCTTGATCGCCCGGATAACGGCCTGATACAGCGTACGGACAAATCCATAGTCCACCCAGACGACCAGATCCACATTGCGCCATTTAACAGGGCGCGTGCGGTTATAGTTGCCATCGAGCACCCAGTTTTGAGAAGCGCTTAATGCATGCTCCAGTTTTTCCAGAAACGCATCATCTGCTGTGCCCTGCCAGTTCGGGCGCCAGTAAAGCCTGTCCATCTCAATATAAGGAATAGCCAGCTCATCAGCGATCCGTCTTGCCAGCGTGGTTTTTCCACTTCCGCTGGTGCCGATTACATTAATTTTCACCGTTAGCCTCGTTCTGGCAGAATAAAAACCAAACCGATCATAGCGTTTACCTTCCGCTAGTTCCACTGAGCAACTGATAAGCGCCACTGATGTTTAAATCATCAATCCGCGAATCTTTTGTCTAAAAACTCACCACGATTCAGCGCGTTGTGATCCCCGTCTGCTCTGACCACACGATTTCCTTCGACGTGCATCACTTTCGGCACGGTTATATTTTGCGTCGCTTATCAATTGCAGGTAGGATGCCTCGCCATGTTTCGCCTTATCCATACGCAGAATGACTGGGAAGGCGACATGTGTTTGCGCAGAAGCAATCGTTTGTATGCTCTCTGCCAGGCAGGACTATCACGATAATGGTTCAGACAGGCAAACAGGTAACTCAATGAAAACAAGCAATAAAAGCGCAGCCGATCATCATGCTGCTAAACGTCGCTGGTTAAACTCCCATGAAGAGGGCTACCACAAAGCGATGGGCAACCGTCAGGTTCAAATGATCGCCATCGGCGGCGCTATCGGTACAGGTCTGTTTTTAGGTGCTGGTGCACGTCTGCAGATGGCTGGCCCGGCTCTCGCCCTCGTCTATCTGGTGTGCGGGATCTTCTCCTTCTTCATTCTTCGCGCGCTGGGCGAACTGGTACTGCATCGCCCTTCCAGCGGCAGCTTTGTCTCTTACGCCCGCGAATTTCTCGGTGAAAAAGCCGCCTATGTCGCTGGCTGGATGTACTTCGTTAACTGGGCGATGACCGGTATCGTCGATATCACTGCCGTTGCGCTGTATATGCACTACTGGGGCGCGTTTGGCGATATCCCGCAGTGGGTCTTTGCGCTTGGCGCCCTGGCGATTGTCGGCACCATGAACATGATCGGCGTGAAGTGGTTCGCCGAGATGGAGTTCTGGTTTGCACTGGTAAAAGTGCTGGCGATTGTGATTTTCCTGGTCGTCGGTACCGTCTTCCTCGGCAGCGGTAAGCCGCTGGACGGCAATGCAACCGGCTTCCATCTGATAACCGATAACGGCGGCTTCTTCCCGCACGGTCTGCTGCCGGCGCTGGTTCTGGTGCAGGGCGTGGTGTTCGCCTTTGCCTCTATCGAACTGGTGGGTACGGCGGCAGGCGAATGTAAAGACCCGCAGACCATGGTGCCAAAAGCCATTAACAGCGTGATCTGGCGTATCGGTCTGTTCTATGTGGGTTCTGTGGTGCTGCTGGTTCTGCTCCTGCCATGGAACGCCTACCAGGCGGGTCAGAGCCCGTTTGTGACCTTCTTCTCTAAACTCGGCGTGCCATACGTGGGCAGTATCATGAACATCGTAGTGCTGACCGCGGCGCTCTCCAGCCTGAACTCTGGCCTCTATTCTACCGGCCGTATTCTGCGCTCCATGTCGATGGGCGGCTCTGCGCCGAAGTTTATGTCGAAGATGAGCAAGCAGCAGGTGCCATATGCCGGTATCCTGGCGACGCTGGTGGTCTACGTGTTTGGCGTGTTCCTGAACTACCTGGTGCCGTCCCGCGTGTTCGAGATCGTGCTGAACGTGGCCGCACTGGGGATTATCGCCTCCTGGGCCTTTATCGTGGTCTGCCAGATGCGTCTGCGCAAAGCCATTAAAGAGGGCAAAGCGGCTGACGTGAGCTTCAAGATGCCAGGTGCTCCGGTGACCTCATGGCTCACCCTGCTGTTCCTGTTCAGCGTGCTGGTACTGATGGCGTTCGACTACCCGAACGGCACCTATACCATCGCCACCATTCCGCTGCTGGCCGTTCTGCTGATTGCCGGCTGGTTTGGCGTGCGTAAGCGCGTGCATGAAATCCACAGCACCGCGCCGGTTCATCATGACGATGAAAAACACGACGGCCCGCTGGTGGAAGAGACCTCGCGTTAATAAAAAAAGCCGGGTGGCGGCTTCGCCTTACCCGGCCTACATTTCAGGGTTTTGTAGGCCCGGTAAGCGCAGCGCCACCGGGCAAAGCCCGCATTAGAGCGCGATACGTACCACATCGTCAGGCTGGGTCGCTTCCTGCTGACGGGTGGATTTCTGTTTCACCGTCACGTACAGCGTTTTGCCATCGGCAGAGAGCGCCAGGCTGTTTGGATAGACCGGCGTGTCGAAGGTTTTCGTCACTTTGTAGGTTTTGGTGTCAATCACGCTCACCTTTCCGGCTTCACGATGCGTCACGTACACTTCATTGCGCGTCGGGTTAAAGAGCACCGCCAGCGACTCTGGCGTCGCAATCTTCTCAATCACGCTGCCATCTTTCAGGCTCACCACCAGCACTTCCGGCTGTTTTGAATCGGTCAGGAAGGCACGCTGCCCGGCCGTATCCAGACTCAGGTTCAGATAGAAGTGCTCTTTACCATCATCCTGCACCTTTTTGCGGCTGATGATTTTGTTGCTGGCGGTATCAATTGTCACCAGTTCGCCGTCGGCGTTGGTGGTATAGAGTCGTTTCGCCTGCGCATCCAGCGCCAGGCCGGTGCCGTAAGTACCGGTATTGGCGATGGTATCCTTCAGCTTCAGCGTTGTGCCATCCACCACCCAGATCACGCTCTCTTTACCGACCCCGGTGATGTACACGGTGTGGGTGGCATCATCCGCCACCAGTTGGCGTGGCTGCAGCGGTTTGACCGTGTCACTGCGTTTGCGGTCGTCCAGAACCAGGCGCCCTTTCACCTCGCCCGTTTTGGCATCAATGGCGGTCACGGCACCGTTGATGGTGTTGCCCAACCACAGCGTCTGGGAGGCCGAATCCAGGGTGGCGCCAAACGGTTTAAGATCGTTATGAATAACCTGCGTCACGTCCAGTGTGACCGGATCGAGGCGATACACAATCCCGCCTTTATCCATTTTACGGCTTTGTGATGTCGCAACCCACAGCGCATTCTCCTGCTGGCTCACGGCCATTTCATACGCGCCTTTGCCTACCGCTTTGCGCAACATCTCTTCGCCAGCATGCACCTGGAAGGTACCGGCAAGCAGTAAAGCGCTACACAACAGAGAACGACGCAGACGCGGCGAGCACAGATGACGTAAAGACATAACAATTCCTTTTTCACAAGAGGGGGTGTACTGCTGACATCACTTCCGGTCGGCAACGTCATGGCATTGCCGTTTTGTTAATGAGAATAGTAATCATTAATCAGCAAAATGTGGAGTTTTTCTTTTCCGTTTCGCCTTTCCTTAACGCAATGTGCGGTTATAGTTTTCAAAGCATTTACAAAAGTTTTAACATATATGCACATGTTCCATTTGGTACGTTTCTTATCCTTAACCGGTTTATTTTATGAAAATCATTTCTGCCCATAGGGCTACGCTTCCACTGCTGCTGGCTCCTGTTATCTTTTCGCCCCTCACCGCGATGGGCGCGGATGAACAGACCTTGATCGTCAGCGCCACCCCACAAACGGTATCGGAGCTTGATACCCCGGCGGCGGTCAGCGTGGTGAACGGTGATGATATGCGTCACGCCGCGCCACGCATTAACCTCTCGGAATCGCTTGGTAGCGTCCCCGGCCTGCAAATTCAGAACCGCCAGAACTACGCCCAGGATTTGCAGCTGTCGATGCGTGGGTTTGGTGCCCGCTCCACCTTCGGGGTGCGCGGTATTCGAATGTATGTGGACGGGATCCCGGCGACCATGCCAGACGGCCAGGGCCAGACCTCTAACATTGATCTCTCCAGCGTGGAGAGCGTGGAAGTGCTGCGCGGCCCCTTCTCTGCCCTGTATGGCAACGCCTCCGGCGGCGTGATCAACATCAACACCCAGACCGGTCAACAGCCGCCGACCATTGAGGCCAGCAGCTATTACGGCAGTTACGGTACCTGGCGCTACGGGATGAAAGCCACCGGCGCGATGGGCGACGGCACACACGCGGGCGATGTGGATTACACCGTATCCACCACCCGCTTCACCACCAAAGGCTACCGCGATCACAGCGGTGCGCGGAAGAATCTCGCCAACGCCAAACTGGGCGTGCGGATTGACGATGCCAGCAAGCTGACGCTGATCTTTAACAGCGTGGACATGAAAGCCAACGATCCGGGTGGACTGAATTACCAGGAGTGGCAGGATAACCCGCGCCAGTCTCCGCGTGGCGATCAGTACAACACGCGCAAAACCATCAAGCAGACCCAGGCCGGGCTGCGCTATGACCGCCAGCTCAGCGCGCAGGACGATCTCAGCTTCATGATGTACGCCGGCGAGCGTGAAATGACCCAGTACCAGTCGATCCCTTATCAGCCACAGCTGCGCCCCTCCCACTCTGGCGGTGTGATTGATATGCAACGTCACTATCAGGGCATCGATACACGCTGGACGCACCGCGGCGAACTGCTGGTGCCGGTGACCTTTACCACCGGCCTGAACTACGAAAACATGAGCGAAGATCGTCGCGGGTATGAGAATTTCGTGATGAACAACGGCGTACCGGAGTACGGCGTAAAAGGCGACAAGCGGCGCAACGAACGTAACCTGATGTGGAACGTCGATCCTTACCTGCAAACCCGCTGGCAGTTAACCCAGAAACTCTCTGTGGATGCCGGGGTGCGTTACAGCTCCGTCTGGTTTGATTCCAACGATCATTACGTTACGCCAGGCAACGGTGACGACAGCGGCGACGCGAGCTATCACAAGTGGCTCCCGGCCGGGGCGGTGAAGTATGCCGTGACCGACGCGTGGAACCTTTACGCTGCGGCAGGTCGTGGATTTGAAACCCCCACCATCAATGAACTCTCCTACCGCGCGGATAACCAGGGCGGCCTGAACATTGGCCTGAAACCGTCCACCAACAATACTTATGAAGTGGGTAGCAAAACCCGCATCGGCAATGGCCTGCTGACCGCGGCCCTTTTCCGCACCGACACCGACGATGAAATTGTGGTGGATGCCAGCTCTGGCGGACGTACCAGCTACAAAAACGCCGGTAAAACCCGTCGTCAGGGGGTGGAAGTTTCCCTCGATCAGCAGTTTGCTGAAAACTGGAAGCTGAAAATGGCATGGACATATCTGGACGCCACCTACCGCACCAACGTCTGCGGTGATGACAACTGTAACGGCAACCGGATGCCGGGTATTGCCCGCAATATGGGCTTTGCCTCGTTTAGCTGGCAGCCTGAAGAAGGCTGGTACGCGGGTACCGACGTGCGTTACATGAGCGATATCATGGCCGACGACGAAAACACGGCAAAGGCTCCGTCTTACACGGTGGTCGGTCTGAATACCGGGTATAAGTTCAACTATGGCAACTGGGGCCTGGATCTCTTTGGTCGCGTTGATAACCTGTTCGACAAAACGTATGCCGGCTCGGTGATTGTCAACGAATCCAACGGACGTTATTACGAACCTGCTCCGGGTCGTAACTACGGCGTTGGCCTGTCGGTTGCTTATCGTTTCGAGTAGGACTAAAACAGGCATTTTATTGCCTGTTTTTCTCTTTCGTAATCTTAAATATCGTTCCTGATGGCGTAGAGCCATCAGGACTTATTCATGGAGCGAATGTTTTACGATGGAAATATAGATTGGCTACTAAATAATTCCTCAGCTAAAATATTGACGCTGTAAAAGTGAATTAGCTTCATCAATCAGTTTATCCACCGCTTTCTGGCTGGCTTCAACATCCCCTCTTTCCAGTGCCGCAAGTAACTCCTCGTTGTGATACGCCGACGCTTTGATGTCGTTGAGCTCCTGATGCAGATAGTTAATACAGGGCCCGATGCGTATCCACAGCTGCTCAATTAATGCGCTGAGCGTTGGCATCTCCGCATACTGATAAAGGGTGAACCGAAACACGCGATTCGCGTGCAGCGCCTGCTGAACATTGCCGTTGCGCATCGCCTCATGAAAGGCATCCGACATTTTGCGCAACGTCTCAAGCTTAGCTGGCGTCATATGCTGACAGGCGGCCGCTACCGCCATTGGTTCCAGTTGTTTCCTGATAGCGGTGATCTCGTTATAGCGTTCCAGCGTGACCTCCGGCACCAGAAACGCCTGCGCCGGTGTGGCCTGCAGCGCCCCTGAGGAGACCAGACGCAAAAGTGCCTCACGAACCGGTGTGATACTGGTTCCTAATTTATCCGCAATCTCTTTGGTAATCAGTCGAGCGCCAGGTTTCAACGAGCCTGTAATTAATGCCCCTTTCAAACTGATTTCAACTTGCATGGTAAGACTGATTCTTTGCGCTTTCTCTAAATGATCCAAATCAAGCATGTTCAATTCCTGTAGCTAAAACTTAATGCTATTTATTAACGTCAGTTTAAATAAACGACGTTGGTCCGATATATCCTGTATCGTCATGCCTGGTGGTGGGAAATGCGTATAAACATCAAAAAGTACAAACAAGGTTTTTTATCGCTCTTTGGCTCATCCGCAAGGAAGGCACGAAAGCTGTGTAGGTTTAATTAAAGACAATATATCGTATCTTCACAAATAAATATGGCGGGTTACCCCGCCATAATCTTGTTTATTTATTGTCTGCCGCGACGCGAATCACGACTTTGCCAAAGTTTTTGCCTTCCAGAAGGCCAATCAGCGCATCCGGTGCGTTTTCCAGCCCGTCGGTCACCTGTTCACGATAGTGGATTTTACCCTCCTGCACCCAGCGCCCCATCTCTTCCTGGAACTCTTTGATGCGGTGTCCGTAATCCTGGCCGATGATAAAGCCCTGCATACGAATGCGTTTTTTCAGGATGGTGCCCATTAACAGCGGCAAACGATCCGGCCCCTCAGGCAGACCGGTGGCATTGTAGCCGCTCACCAGACCACATACCGGCACCCGCGCGGAGGTATTGAGCAGCGGGAGCACGGCGTCAAAGACCTTACCGCCAACGTTTTCATAATAGATATCAATACCGTTCGGGCAGGCGTTCTGAAGCTGCGTGGCAAAATCATCGGCATGATGATCCAGACACTGGTCAAAGCCCAGCACCTCAACGGCATGGCGGCATTTCTCTGCGCCTCCGGCCACACCGATGACCCGGCAGCCTTTGATTTTACCAATTTGCCCAACCGTCGCACCTACGGGCCCCGTTGCCGCGGCAACCACCAGGGTCTCACCCGCTTTGGGTTGCCCGATATCCAGCAGCCCCATGTAGGCAGTAAAGCCCGGCATTCCCAGAACGCCCAGCGCCCAGGAAGGATGGGAGGGATTTTCGCCCAGTTTGACCAGACCACTGCCGTCAGAGAGGTCGTACTCCTGCCAGCCGCTGTATCCCAGCACCCATTCCCCTGCTTTAAAATCCGGATGACTGGACTGCTCAACGCGGCTGACCGTTCCGCCGACCATCACCGCACCAATTTCAACCGGCGGCGAATAGGAAGGCGCATCGCTCATGCGGCCGCGCATGTACGGGTCAAGCGAAAGCCAGATCGTACGCAGCAGAACTTGTCCTGCCGCCGGTACCGGAACCGGCTGCTCTTCGAGACGAAAGTTATCCGCGACCGGCGCGCCGTGTGGACGCGAAGCCAGTACCCAGCGACGATTTTGCGAAACAGATTGATTCATCAGAGACTCCTTATGGTACAGATGTCCATTGATCCTGGCTCATGATCCGCCTGAGCGCCTTAACATTACGAGCCAGACTGGTTAAGACGAACCACCAGATAGACGCAGGGTTCATTGGTTTCGTTAATGAACCGACAGTCATTGGGCGGCCCGAGCTCCAGACAATCCCCGGCCTGCATTTCGTGGCGGGTGTCGCCTTCCTGAAAGACCAGCTCTCCAGACTGCAGCCAGATCAGCTGGCGGGCCAGCGCATAGGACGATGCGGGCATCGGCACATCGCTTCCGGCGGGCAGTTCAACCTGGACAAGATCGATGGGCAGATCGGTACGCGGTGAAACGTGGCGGCGCAGGTAATGGGTTTGCGGATCGCGCCAGACGGGCTGGTTAGCAAGGCGCAGCAGTTTACCCTCCTGCATCTCCGCTCTTGCTATCAGCGTTGACATGCTGATGCCGAACGCGCCGGATAAGCGCGCAAGCAGTGTTGCCGTCGGGCTGCTGTCGCCGCGCTCAATTTTGTGGATCATGGCGCGCGAGACGCCTGCCCGATCGGCGAGTTCGCTCAGCGACCATCCGCGTGATTCGCGTTCAAGGCGAATTCTTGCGCTAATCCGTTGATTCATCGTGTCTGTTATGGTGTTCATGACGTCATACTATAGTGTATGAACGGTATTTCAATGAGGTTTTAATAACAAAAAAATCGGGCTTATACCGTAGCCATTTGTCCGGGTTGTTGTGTAATATCGTAGCAATAACGTAATAACATAGTAAACAACACATTCAGGGGTTCCATCATGATCGTTCGTCATGCCTGCAAAGAAGACTGCGCCGCTATTGGTGAAATTTACAACCACGCGGTGCTGCACACCGCCGCGATCTGGAACGATACCACGGTCGATACTGATAACCGTATCGCATGGTTTGAGGCCCGCACCCTCGCAGGTTATCCGGTGCTGGTAAGCGAAGAGAATGGCATCATCACCGGCTACGCCTCCTTCGGTGACTGGCGCGCCTTTGACGGTTTTCGTCATACGGTAGAGCACTCGGTTTACGTCCACCCGGATCACCAGGGCAAAGGCATTGGCCGTATGCTGATGAAGGCGTTGATTATTGAAGCCCGTGACATCGGCAAGCATGTGATGGTGGCGGGGATTGAAGCGCAGAACCACGCCTCTATCCATCTTCATCAGACGCTTGGCTTTGTTACAACGGGTCAGATGCCGCAGGTGGGCACCAAATTTGGCCGCTGGCTGGACTTAACCTTTATGCAGCTGCAGCTTGATGAGCGCAGCGATCCGGATGCGATTAAATGAACCAATCACTGACGCTGGCTTTTCTGGTGGCGGCGGGCATTGGCCTGGTGGTGCAAAATACCCTGATGGTGCGCATCACCCAGTCCTCCTCCACCATACTCATTGCGATGCTGCTGAACTCGCTGGTCGGCATTGTGTTGTTTGTCAGCATTCTGCTGTTTAAACAAGGGGTCGCGGGGTTTAGCGAGCTGGCATCCACGGTGCGCTGGTGGACGTTGATCCCCGGGTTGCTGGGTTCATTTTTTGTTTTTGCCAGCATCAGCGGTTACCAGAATGTTGGCGCGGCGACAACCATCGCCGTGCTGGTGGCAAGCCAGCTCATCGGCGGGCTGATAATGGACGTGCTAAAAAGCCATGGCATCCCGCTGCGGGCGCTGATCGGCCCGGTGTGCGGTGCAGTAATGCTGGTGGTGGGCGCGTGGCTGGTGGCCCGACGCCAGTTTTGAACATTACAGAATAACGCCGCCTTTGGTGAGCTGCTCCTGGCGCGCCTCCATCTCTTCTTTATGTTGCTTACCGTGGTGCGAAATCGCGGTACGCAGGCGCTGCTGCTGGGTATAGCGTTCTTCGCGGCTCAGCTCAGCATCATCGCTCAGTTCAATCAGCAGTTCGTTCATATGTGCAATGACGCTTTCGTCAATCGCGGCATCCACACGGGCGATAACTTCGTTTAAATGTGACATTGTCACTCCTTTTCATTTGCCCGGTGGCGCTGCGCTTACCGGGCTTACGAGGCATGAGTAGGCCGGGTAAGGCGTAGCCGCCACCCGGCGATAAAATGCTTAGTTCAGCTTCGCTTTTGAGAAATCACTGCCCATCAGGCTTACGCTGTAACCCGCGACGTTGCTGCGGGTTGCATAGAACGTTTTGCCGTTTGCCAGCGCAATCCACGGCGCCTGCTGATAGAAAATCTCCTGCGCCTGGCTATACAGCTTCGCACGATCGTCCGGGTTGCTGGTCAGTTTGGCTTTCTGCACCAGGGCATCATAATCCTTATTACACCAGCGCGCAGCGTTGGAGCCGGTTTTGATGCTATTGCAGCCCAGCAGCACATCGGCAAAGTTATCCGGATCGCCGTTGTCCGACATCCAGCCGAACAGCGCGGAGTCGTGCTCGCCTTTACGCATTCCGGAAAGATACTCTCCCCACTCGTAAGAGACGATTTTGGCCTTCACGCCCACTTTCGCCCAGTCGCTCTGGATCATCTCGGCAATACGGCGGGAGTTCGGGTTGTACGGACGCTGTACCGGCATTGACCACAGCGTGACCTCCGCGCCCTTCTCCAGTCCGGCCTGTTTCAGCAGGGCTTTCGCTTTTTCCGGGTCGTAGCTGTAATCCTTCAGATCTTTATTGAAGCCCATCATATTTGGCGGAATTGGGGATTTCGCGACCGTACCGGAGCCCATAAAGACGGCGTTAACGATGGCCTTTTTGTCGGTGGCGTAGTTCAGCGCCTGGCGCACCAGCACGTTATCAAACGGTTTTTTCTCGGTATTGAACGCCAGATACCCCACGTTCAGCGCATCGACGGAGTGCAGCGTCAGGTTTTTGTTGTTCTTAATGACGTCAAACTGCACCGGAGATGGCGCAGGAATGATCTGGCACTCATTGGTTTGCAGTTTCGCCAGACGAGTCTCCACGTTTGGCGTGATAGAGAAGATCAGGTGTTTGGTCGGGACCGGGCCTTCCCAGTAGTTCGGGTTAGCCACATAGCGGATCAGAGAATCCACTTTGTACTGCTGGAGTACATAGGGGCCGGTTCCGATTGGCCAGGTATCGACATTCTCAGGCGTGCCTTTTTTCAGCATCGCATCCGCATATTCGGCAGACAAAATGGAGGCAAAATCCATGCCCCAGTCGGCCAGGAAAGCGGCGTTCGGTTCACTGAGGGTGAACTGAACATGATAATCATCGACCTTTTTAACGTCCTGGATCAGCTTATCGAGGCCGACGTCGTTAAAGTATTCGTAATTGCCCTGCGACACATTGTGATACGGGTGTTTAGGGTCTTTCTGACGCATGACCGAGAAAATAACGTCATCGGCATTAAAGTCGCGCGTCGGTTTGAAGTATTTGTTGCTGTTGAACTTCACCCCTTTACGCAGCGTAAAGGTATAGGTCTTGCCGTCGGGTGAAATCGTCCAGGATTCCGCCAGAGACGGAACCGGGGTGTTTTTCACCGGGTCGAAATTGATCAGGCGGTTATAGAGTACCTGAGAGCTGGCGACGAATGACGGGCCTGAGCTGGCAATTTGCGGGTTGAACGACTCGGGGGACGCTTCAGAACAGTAAATAAGGGTGTCGTTGTTTGCCGCCCATGCGGCACCGGCTGGTAAAATAACGCTCAGCGCAAGGGCGAGCAGTGTTTTCCCTGTAGACATGGTTATAACCCTGACAGTTTTATTATATAGGACAGTAATAACAGCACAGCCGCTATAAGCTGGCAAATAACGAAACACTATCAGGTTATTCTAAAGCCGCGTTTTTCGCTGGTTTTACAGCCAGTGCCGAAAAAGGCGATTTGTCTTAAGTTCCATTATCCGTCAAGCACAACCGTCACGATCTATGCCGCAAGAAATCGGCGCTTTTAGCGTCTCTTCCTCCGTTTGTTTGCTTTCCGGTTTCGTTAAAGTAACGGTGTGAAGAAGTATATGGGATCAAATCGTGGCAAAAACTCTTTTACGCAGCGGTAATCTGGATGATTTTCAGGCCGTTGGCGGCGGCGGACAAGCCGTTTTTGAATCAGCGTTGCAAATACGTGAAGCACTCCGGTTGCGCAAACAGCAGGCCATTGTCGACTGTCTGGCCATTCCACAGATCAACGACGGCGGTGACCGCGTGGACTGGTACTCCCCGGTGGAAGGTAGCGTCACCAGCTGGAAAACGGCCAATGAAGATGACCGTTTTCGCGCCCTGCGCTATCTGGAAAATACCCTTGCCAGCGTCGAATCGCTGAGTAAGAAATGCCTCCAGTCGCCTAAAACCGCACAACAGCTTTTTGGCTCCTTGCTGTCGAAAGCCTTCCAGTTCCCGAGCGAAAATTTCCTTTATCTGGTCGACGGTAAACCGGTCATTGCGTTCTGGGGATTTGTAAACCTGAACGAAAATGCACGCGATGACGTACTCGACTGCCTGCGCGAATCGCTGATCCCTGAGCCCACGCCGGTGGTGATTGAAGATCCTGAACCGGAACCTGAACCGACCCCGGCCGTCACCTTTGAACACGCTGACGAACCTTTGATCGCCCCGGCCGCGGTTGTGCGCATTACGCCTGAAGCGCTGTATGAGCCTGAGCCCGCGCCAGCCGTTGCGCCGCCTGTTGAAGAGCCTGCTCCTGCGCCCGTCGTGAAAAAGCGTCGCGTTCCCTTATGGTCGCTGCCGGTTGCCGCTGTGATCGTTGCCGCCATTGCCGCCCCGCTGCTGTGGACAAAACAGGCCCCTTCGGCAGAGCCCGCGCCAGCCGCCGCCCCGGCACCGCAACCCGTGGCGATTGCCCCAAAACCGATTAAAGCGGTTGAGCCACTGGCGATGAACCTGCCGCTACATCAGGCTGAGGTGGTAGAGAATAAAGCGAAGGAACCCGATCCCGCTCCGGTGTCTGCCCCGGTGGTGATTGCCGCGATCCCGAAAGATGCCATGGTCATGGAGGCCGGTCAGGTCAAAGCGGGCTCGACGCGTTTCCTGAACGGCACCTGGCGCGCCATCCTTGACGTAAAAGATCCGGTGACCGGCAAACCGCCGTCACTACGCTATCAGATCCAGAACAACAAAGGCTTCGCCCGTGTTGTGCATGGCGATAACGTTGTGTGCCGCGTAGAGGTTTTCTCCGGCCTGCACAGCAATGGCGAGCTGATGATTAAGAGTCGCGGCAATGCACGCTGCACAGACGGTTCCCGCTACCCGATGCCGGAAGTCTCCTGTAAAGCAGGCACCAGCGATGTCGCCGAATGCAATGCCCGTTATGATGCAAAAACCGTCGTTCCACTGACGTTTAAGAAAGCAGGTGCCTGATCCTATGCTGGTAAATCTTTGCGACTATAAACAGAGCGTTACGCTTATTGCCAACAGCGGTGTACAGTTCCTCGATTTCGGTCTGACCCCGCAGGACACCGCCAGCAACGGGCGTTTCGTGCGTAAAACCGCGAACGGCCCGCTTTTGCGCCTTGATTTCGACCTGGTTAACGGGCGTTACACCCTGCCCGGCACGGACGGCGGCCAGCCTGAGGTGGTCAAGCCTGAGACAACCATCGCGCTGCATCAGTCCCTGGCCGTGCTGGATGGCGTCTGGCTCCCCGTTCCGTTCCTGCGTTTCAATCCCCCGCGTACCTTTGTTGACGGCCCGGACAACTGGGCGCGCGTTCAGGTCCGCAAGCTGGAGACGCCGGACACCGCAGGCAACACCCATCGCGTCACCCTCGCCCTCGACAGCCAGATTGCGGAGCATGCCACCTCCGCGCTGTCGCCGGTGGAAAACGACATCCTCAACGGGACCCGCTTCGCGCTGGCCTGGCGCGATGCCGAAGTAGAAAATTTCCTCGACCAGACGTGGATAGACGGCTGGCTGCGCGAAGCGTTCACGCAGTACGCCTCGGACGTCGAACACCGTTCAGAACGCGATCTGCAACAGGCCATGCGCAGCTTTGAGTATCAGGCACACTGGCTGAATGTGCTGACCATGCTTGGTGAACAGCTCACCGTGCCGGAAGTCAAATTTGTCACCCATACGCTCAGCACGCCTGCCATTCCGGTCGATTTGATCCTCGACGTGGGCAACACCCATACCTGCGGCGTGATTATTGAAGATCACGGCGACGCCAACGACGGTCTGCGCCAGACGGCCGAGTTGCAGGTGCGCTCTTTAAGCGAGCCGCAGTTCCTCAATGAGCCCCTGTTTACCAGCCGCCTGGAGTTCTCGGAAGCACGCTTTGGCAAACAGCACTTCTCGGTTGAAAGCGGTCGCGAGGATGCCTTCGTCTGGCCTTCTATTGTCCGGGTTGGCGATGAGGCGCGTAAGCTGGCCATGCAGCGTCTGGGGACTGAAGGTAACAGCGGTATCTCCAGCCCGCGTCGCTACCTGTGGGATGAGACGCCGGTGGTGCAGGACTGGCGTTTCAGCCAGATGAACAGCAAAACCCAACGCGAGCCGCTGGCGACCGCGTTCCCGCTGATGAACCTGATGAATGATGACGGCGAACCGCTGTTTACGCTGCCCCAGGATGAGCGTCTGCCGGTTTTCTCCCCGCAGTACAGCCGCAGCACCCTGATGACCCATATGCTTTGCGAGCTGCTGGCACAGGCGCTGGGCCAGATCAACAGCGTCGCCACGCGCTTGCGTCTGGGCTTCCCGGCGTCTCCGCGCCAGCTGCGCACGCTGATCCTCACGCTGCCCTCGGCGATGCCGAAGCAGGAGCGCGAGATCTTCCGTCGCCGCATGTTTGAAGCGATTGCCATCGTCTGGAAAGCGATGGGATGGCATCCGCAGGATGAAGACTTTGCCACCCGCAAGCAGCAGGATAAAAGCGTGGTGCCGGTGCCTGAGATCCAGATGGAGTGGGATGAAGCGAGCTGCGGGCAACTGGTCTGGCTTTACAACGAAGCGATCTCCCGTTTTGGTGGTCAGACGGAAGCCTTCTTCGCCTCCCTCGCCCGCCCGGATCGTGAACCCGAGCCTGGTGTCCAGCCGGGTCGCGCGCTGCGCGTTGCTTCTATCGATATTGGCGGCGGCACCACAGATATGGCGATCACCCACTATCAGCTGGATGACGGCTCCGGGAATAACGTCAAAATCACGCCACAGCTTCTCTTCCGCGAAGGGTTTAAAGTGGCCGGCGACGACACGCTGCTGGACGTTATCCAGCGCTATGTGTTGCCAGCCCTGCAAACGCAGTTGCAGAAGTCCGGCATTGCGGACGCGTCTCTGCTGATGGCGTCGTTGTTCGGTGACTCCGGGCGTATTGATACCCAGGCGGTATTGCGCCAGCAGACCGCACTTCAGCTCTTTATGCCGATCGGTCATGCGATCCTTGCCGCGTGGGAATCCAGCGACATTGACGATCCGCTGGCCGGTTTGCATGCCACCTTTGGCGATCTGCTGCCGCTGAAGCCGACCCGCAATGTGATGAACTACCTGCAGCAGGCTGTCGACCACGCTCTGCCTGCTGGCTCTGAAGCCTTCGACCTGTTTGCCGTGCCGCTGCATGTGAATTTCCGCGAAATGCAGGATGCGATGCTGGCAGGTCAATTCACGCTGGCCTCTCCGCTTCATGCAGTGTGCGAAGCGATCTCTCATTATAGCTGTGATATTTTGCTGATCACTGGTCGTCCGGGGTGCCTGCCGGGCGTGCAGGCGCTGATCCGCCATCTCCAGCCCGTGCCGGTCAATCGCATCGTATGGCTGGATAAATACCAGGTTCATGAGTGGTATCCGTTCAGCCAGCAGGGTCGCATCGGCAACCCGAAATCGACCGCCGCCGTGGGGGCCATGCTCTGCAGCCTGGCGCTCGATTTGCGTCTGCCGCGCTTTAACTTTAAGGCGGCCGATATTGGCGCTTACTCCACCGTGCGCTATCTGGGCGTGCTTGATAACACCGTTAACACGCTGCGTGAGGAAAACGTCTGGTATCAGGATATCGACCTGGATAAACCTGGCGCAAAACTCGACGCCCGCTTGCATTTCCCGCTGCGTGGGAACGTCACGCTTGGCTTCCGCCAGCTGGCGAACGCACGCTGGCCAGCGACGCCGCTGTACACCCTGAGTATCAACTCGGCGGAACTGGCCAAAGCGATTGCTGGCGACGGCGTGCTGAACGTACGGCTTAAGCTCTGCGGAGGCAGCAAGCACGAAGGCCCGGAATCTTTCGAGCTGAGCGACGCCTGGCTGCAGGATGGAACCCCTGTCCCACCAGACGCCTTAACCTTCAAACTGAATACCCTGGCCGATCGCCGTCATAGCGGTAGCCACTACTGGATCGACAGCGGGAGTGTATACCTGAAATGAGTGCAACGATGACCACCACGCAGGCCTTAATCGGGTGGATTAACGAGACGCGCCTGCACGCCCCGGTGCTGGATAACGATGCCGACGCCCTGCTGGCCCGTATCAATGCGGCGCAGGCGCGGGAGCAGGCCATTGAACAGGCCCTGACCCGGCGGAGCAGCATTGGTCTGTATGGCCACTCCCAAAGCGCCAAAGCGCATCTGTTGCTGTCCCTGTGCGGCAACGGTAACGGGCGGCTGAACGTTATTCCCGGGCAACGCACGTTTGACTACTTCTCACATATCAACCCGGGACATGCCCTGACCAACATGGCACTGCGTTTCACCACTGAAAGCGCGGCAGTGGACGATGAGGCTTTCCCGCTACGTCTGAGCCTGGTCACCGAGGCCGAGCTGGTGCAGCTGTTTATTGCCCGCACCACCTTACACCCGCAGATCCGCGCCGTGGATAAAGCCGTTATCGAGACGCGCCTTGAGAAGTGGCGCGGCCTGCGTCAGCCGCAGGGTGTACCGGGCATAACGGCGCAGGAAGTTGGCGCGATTGCCCGCTTCTGGCAGAGCACGGTACCTGCCGCCAGACAGCAAATTGATGATGTGCTGTGGCATCAGTTTGCGCAACTGGTGCCATCGCTTGATCTCACCACCCGGGCCAGCGTCTGGTCGCTTTTGTGGGGTGAGCAACAGGAACTGACCCAGCAGTGGTTAAAGCTCGCCCATGTTCTGCACCAGACCAGCCACGCCAGCGAACTTGCCGCCCCGCTCAGCCTGCTGGTGGATAACTTTGGTCTGCCGGGGGAAGGCTTCCTGACCCATGGCACCTTTACCCTTCCGGACGCTCAGGAGACACTGCTGCATCCCCTGAGCAACGGCGAGATGCTTAATGCCATTAGCCTGCCCGTCGATGTACTGGCATTCCTGACGCGTGAACTGGTACTGCCTGTCGAGAGCAGCGCGCTGGATAACGTCGATATTATTGATATCCCGGTCTTTGCAGACAACAGCGCCGATCCGCTAAGCCAGGCCAAATGTCAGTGGCTGCTGGAACACTATCGCCAGCAGCTGCAGCCAGATGTGCTGGTGATCTGCAATGCGACCGCGCAGCACGACCAGACGGCAAAAAAAGCAAAGGTACTGATGAACTGGGTCAAAGAGACGCAGCCTGCGGAGGAATCAGCCCTGCCGGGTCTGGTGTGGGCAATTACGCCTCACGACGCGCGTTTTACCACCCGGCAGAATCTCGATGAAGCAGTCCAGCATCTGCTGGGTAAACCGGGCCTGCGCTGGGGCACGCTGCAGGCGCTGGACAGCCACAGCATGCAGCGCGTCATCGAGTGGCTGTCTCAGGCCACGTTACCTGCCCAGCGACAGAAACGTCTTAACACGCTGAAAACGGCGCTGCGCCAGGAGCTGTCGGCTTTAATGCACAGCTATCTGGCACCGCTGGTTGAGGAACCTACAGCAAGACGAACTCAGGCCGAGAACATGGTTCGTACCCTGCAAAGCAGCGCTGCCCGCCACGGTGAGTTGCTCGAAGGGCTTCTGCCTCCCCTCAAAGCCTTCGAAACGCTTCTGGCCGTCCAGCAACCGCGCGAGGAGCAGGTCAACGGTCTGTTTACGGATACCATCGATCTGTTTGCCGATAATGCGCAGGAAAGTGCCAGCACGTTCCAGACAAAAGATAAAGCGCGCCTGGCGCATAAAGTGTGGATGAACCATTTGCGCCAGTGGAGTCGCAATGACGCAGCGGCCACACGCCTGGGTCTTGAGCCTGCGGTGTTACAGCAAATTGCCGAGGTTCTGGTGGTCGCCAGCTACCGTCTTAACCTGCCTCAGCAGCTTCAGCGTATTGTTGAAACCGACAAGAGCAGCGCCGCACAGCTACATGCGGTGATAGGTAATTTCGTTGGCTGGCTGGGTTACGACCAGACGCCTGTTGCTGAACGTCCGGCAAGCCGCATCCGTAAGGGGCTGGCAATCTTTGTTACGCCCGTGGTTAGCAGCGCCGCGCCGCGCCTGACGCGCCTGGGGGAACAGCCTGTCCATGCGGCCACCGCATACGTTTACGACTGGCTGGTTGCCCTCTATAGCCGGGCAATAGAGAACATTGATTATCAGCACCCGCATGATGTTCAGCCTGACGCACGTCGGGCACTTCGGGCTTTAATCATGTAGCAGTCTTTGTTGCCGGGTGGCGCTGCGCTTACCCGGCCAACATTCAGCAACGATAATCACGCCGACATACACTCCGCTAACGTCTGCGCCAGTGCCGACGGGTTTTCCCACGACATGGAGTGCCCCGCAGCAGGGATGATTTTGACCTCAACGCCCTTCTGCTTCAGGCGCTCCACATCGTCATCTGGCAAAGAGAGCTCGCCGAAAATCAACGTCACCGGGCAAGGCAGCGACAGAAATTGCGTTTCCCAGTCTGGCTCAACGCCCGCCACCAGGCTCGATGCGCCGCGCCAGACAGCATAAGGTGCATTACTTTGGAGGCACCCGGCCCACGCCGTTTTTTCTGCACAGAGCATGGCCTGATATCCCTGTTCCAGAAACTGCTGTTCCGTTTGTGCGGCAATCGAGCGGCTGAACATCCCACCCCCGGCATGAAAATTGGGTTCCGAGACCATCAGCCCTTTAACACGCGATGCCAACAGCCCCGCCGCTTCAATGGCGATGCTGCCGCCCATGCTGTGACCGTACAGCCAGAAGGCATCGAGCTTCAGATGATCCACCAGTTCAGCCACAACACGGGCCTGGTCGGTAGTTTTGTAGCTGTAGTGCTCAGGCTTATCGCTGTAACCGCTGCCGGGTAAATCGATGAGAATCGTTCTGCCCCCGCCAAACTGAGGGTCACGAACGACGCGGGGATATTCATAGGACGAGGCGCAGCCCAATCCGTGGATGAAGACGACGGGATCGCCGGTGCCGGGCAAATCATGCCAGCGGACGGTGCAACCAGCATGTTGCGAGTAAAAACTGTTCATAAGCACTCCTTTTACGATGCACTGTTTATTTATACAGTTATCGTAACGGGAATGCCATGTTCATCGTTTAAAAATGGAAGCGTGCTTCAGAAAAGCGAGACCAGCAGCGCAACGGGGAAGCTCATCGGCCAGGTCGACCCTACCAGAAACGCGCTGAGCAGGCGGATGCGTTTACGATCTTTAGACAGGAACCAGGTAATTAATGCGCAGATAGAAGCCATGATTGCGTAAAAAACCAACATCTTTTGATACAACGTCATTCTGTATTCCAGAGCCGAAAAAATAACCGCACGCAATATGCGTCATATGTTGATACAGATCAAGTTTTTTCGTTACACAATAACCACTTAAATAGTAAGGCTAATAACAAATGAGTATATTGCGTTACAACTATGCCCTGACAAGGATCCGTCTTCGAAAACCATGCATGACAAGATCAAGGTTGCAGTTGACTCTTTAATCCCTCTGGCTTCGATGCCCATGGTTATCTCCAGGTAACAAAAAACCCCGCTTGAGCGAGGTTTGGCATCTTTTCAATGGTGAATTAAAAAGGAAGCATTGCGCGGATTTCAGTGTGCCAATTATGAAAGGCAGGTAGGTCATCTAATAACCAGAAGCCTAAACCAAGTACTGCAGCACTCATCATCATTTGAGCAATAACGTTAAACCAGTACTCAATAGGTTTAGTGTCTTTGTGGATATATTCCTTTCGCATCGTTCCCTTGAAGGTTTTAGTGTAGACACCTCGTCGCAAAAAGATAATCGACTGAACAAGCATAAAGGGGCAGGTCAGAAAAATTGCACATACCGTGAACCAATATTGAAATCCCATTACCTGTCATTCCAGTTGCCGTTTGGAGCCATTATTACACATGTTTATCCAGTTCCAGTCAGGATGGCATAATCATCAACCAGGCAGCTCTGCTGAGCACTAATTTTAACTTCAGTGGCCCACAAGCAAGCGGCTGCAATATATTTTCAATATATTATAGCCACTTAGCTGCATATTAGTGTTTTATCATCACATGCCGGACAACGGTATAATCCTCAAGCCCATATACCGACATATCTTTCCCATAACCGGATAACTTCATGCCGCCGTGTGGCATTTCGCTTACCAGCATAAAATGGGTATTCACCCAGGTGCAGCCATATTGCAGACGCGCACTCAGCCGGTGAGCGCGCCCCACATCCCGGGTCCAAACGGACGAGGCCAGGCCATATTGTGAATCGTTAGCCCAGGCCAGCACCTGGTCTTCGTCGTCAAATTCAGTGACGCTCACCACCGGGCCAAAGACTTCACGTTGCACAATGGCATCTTCCTGTTTTGCCCCAGCCAGCAGGGTTGGCTGGAAGTAATAACCCGCCCCCTCTTTTTTACTGCCGCCCGTCACCACGCGGATATGGCTGAGCGCTTTGGCCTCCTCCACAGCCTGACAGACGCGCGACAGATGCGCTTGCGAGCTCAGTGGCCCCAGTTTGGTAGAGGCCTCTTCCGGCGCCCCCATTTTCAGGCTGGCCACCGCTGCGCCCAGTTTTTCCACCAGTGCAGCATAAATGCCCTTTTGGGCATAAATCCGGCAGGCCGCAGTGCAGTCCTGCCCGGCATTGTAGAAACCAAACGTCCGCACGCCCTCGACGACCGCATCCAGATCGGCGTCATCAAAGACGATAACCGGTGCCTTGCCGCCCAGCTCCATGTGGGTACGTTTTATGGATGAGGCGGTATGGCCAATGATGTGCTCCCCGGTAGCAATTGAGCCGGTGAGTGACACCATGCGCACTTTCTCATGCCCGGTCAGCGGATCGCCTACCGTTTTTCCGCGCCCGAACAGCACGTTCAGCACGCCAGCCGGGAAAATATCCTTCGCCAGTTCGGCCAGTTTTAAGGCGGTCAGCGGCGTAATCTCAGAAGGCTTGATGACCACGCAGTTCCCGGCGGCCAGCGCCGGTGCCAGCTTCCACGCCGCCATCATCAGCGGGTAGTTCCAGGGGGCGATGGAGGCGACAACCCCGACCGGATCGCGGCGGATCATCGAAGTATGCCCGTCCAGATACTCACCCGCCGCCAGCCCGTTCAGGCAGCGGGCCGCGCCAGCAAAGAACCGAAACACATCGACCACAGCGGGGATCTCATCGCCCAGCGCGCAGTGCAGCGGCTTACCGCAGTTCAGGGATTCGAGTCTGGCAAACTCGTCGGCATGCGCTTCAATAACGTCAGCCAGTTTCAGCAGGCATTCGGCACGCGTTTTGGGCGTGGTTTGCCCCCACTGTGCGAACGCCCGATCGGCTGCCTGCACGGCCGCGTCGACCTGCGCGGCTGATGCTTCAGCAATCTCCAGCAGAACCTCTCCGGTGGCAGGGTTATAGACCGGCTGTTTTTCCCCCTCGCCGCTCACCAGTTCACCATTAATCAGCAGTCGTTTTTGCATAGCATTGTCCCGTTGAAATCAATGTTATTTCCCGCTCCCGGCGGCGGGTTAGCCACCAGGCTGCGACAGGCTATTTTTTGCTTATCATTAAACGTAGACCGCGCAAATGCCCCGCACCGTGCGGCTTAAGGAAATTTCATCAAGGTGTGACCGAGGGCGCATTCCCCGTTAACTGGATTATAGACAAGGGGTTAGGCGTGAGAGGTGGTATGCAGATTTCGTATGATGCGACGCGGCAAAATGGTCGCCGCGGCGGCAAAAAGATAAGCAATGATTATTTAGCGAGAGACCGGAATCGTTATTTCAACATGCTGCTGATTAATTTCCCTAACTGAATAACGGCCTGCTCTTCCCGCTCTCCCCATGCCCAGGAGGTATTAAAACGGAAAAAAGGTGTCCAGACATCTGAGGTGGAAAACATCTTGCCTGGGGCAATACTGATGTGATGGCGTAACGCCTGTTCGCTTAACAGTCCTGCATCCAGCTGTGCCGGAAGCTCCAGCCACAAAAAGTAGCCGCTGTCGTTATGATGGATTTTGACGCCCGGCGGCATATGGCGCAAAAGTGACTGCCACGCCTGCTGTTTACGCTCGGCCAGCGTGCGTCGCAGGCGGCGAAGATGGGCGTCGTAGCGTTTGGTCGCCAGGTAATCCACCAGCGCCAGCTGCATCGGGGAGCTGGTAGAGAGCGTGCTCATCAACTGAAGCTGCTGAATGCGCCGCGCATGCTTACCCGCCGCTACCCAGCCGATACGAAAACCGGCCACCAGACATTTCGAAAACGAGGAGCAGTGCAGCGTCATGTCCTGACGATCCCATGCTTTCGCCGGGAGCGGCTTTTCACGGCCAAAATAGAGCTCGCTGTAGACATCATCTTCAATCAGCGTGACGTTGTGCCTCGTCAGCAGCGCCACAAGCTGCGCTTTTTTCTCCGGGCTGAGCGTAAAGCCAAGCGGATTTTGACTGTTGGTCATTATCCAGCAGGCCTTGACCGGGTAGTCATTCAGCGCCTGTTCAAGCGCATTGAGATCGATCCCCTCGCGCACGTCCGTCGCAATCGACAGGGCCTTCAACTTCAGGCGTTCCAGCGCCTGCAGCGCGCCGTAGAAACAGGGGTTTTCAACAATCACCCAGTCCCCCGGCTCGGTCACCGCCTGGAGACTCAAGTTCAGCGCTTCGAGCGCGCCTGCGGTGATCACGATCTCCTCCGGTGAGATATTCATCCCCTGCTGTGCATAGCGGCGGGCAATGGCGTGGCGCAAATCGACATTACCCGGCGGCAGGTTTTCAATCACGCTCATCGCCGTCGCGGTTTTGCTGACGTTCGCCAGCGAGCGGTTGAGTTGCTGAAGCGGGAAAAGACGCGGGTCGGGAAAAGCGGAAGCGAAAGGAACAACCGACGGGTCGCGGCTGGCCTGCAGAACGTCGAAGATATAGGTGTTGATGTCCACCGCTTCGTCGCGCATGACCTGTGCAGGTGGCGCTGGCTGTTGTGCGGTCGGGCGCGAGGCAACGTAATAGCCCGACTGCGGTCTGGCGACAATGCGCCCCTGACTTTCCAGCATCTGATACGCGTGGCCCACGGTCATAAAACTCATGCCGCTGCTCGCCACCTGCTCTCGCAGAGAAGGCAGCTTATCGCCCGGCAACCATACGCCAAGCTCAATCTGCGAGATAATTTGTTGCGCCAGACGCTGGTATTTTTTCATCAGATTCTCCTTATTGCCGACAGTGTATATCAGCAGGAGAAAAAGAGAAGATTTTGCTAACTGTTATGGTTTATGAAATGAATTACTTACGGTACTCGGTCACATGATTGTGTGCGAGACGCGCCGCGGCCAGATGGTCGAGTGTAATCATTGGCGATTTGCAAAAGATGCATTTTGCGCCGAAGGGATTTTTCTCAGACACATCAAAGGC
This sequence comes from Enterobacter sp. 50793107, assembly GCF_001463365.1. Taxonomy (NCBI): domain Bacteria; kingdom Pseudomonadati; phylum Pseudomonadota; class Gammaproteobacteria; order Enterobacterales; family Enterobacteriaceae; genus Enterobacter; species Enterobacter sp. 50793107. Next base: position 114,139 of record NZ_LNII01000062.1, read on the forward strand.
TGAAGTACGGTACTGCGAGCCATGACAGCATGGGCAGCGAAAATGGATATAAGAAGTCATAGGATTCTCCTGTAAACGTAAAAACGTAAATTACTCATGAGCCGATCAGGCGATAATGGTTTGAAACAAAACTAATCGGAATGTAGATAAAGACCCAAGAGAGGCTGCGGAGAGGCACAACGTGATGAGAACTGCTTTATAAAACTACGTCAGATATTTATTTGGACTCAAAACCAGAAGACCATTAACGCACGGTGCCGACGACAAAGCAAGCGGTTTAATGCATAAAATTCATTAAAAAAATATTTTTATGCCCTATAAGTAAGTATATCAGATGGCAAAAGCGGGAGCTTTTTGCCAACTGTTATGGTTAAATTTCGCGTTTCTGCGTCTGATAGTCCGATCTGCGCCTCTGTACCATAACAGCACACCGTTTGACATTGAGGCTGTGCATGTTTGGTTTAGATGCTTTTCACCTTGCACGGATACAGTTTGCCTTTACCGTATCCTTTCACATTATTTTCCCGGCAATCACTATCGGCCTGGCAAGCTATCTTGCTGTGCTTGAAGGGCTGTGGCTGAAAACAAAAAATCCGGTCTGGCGATCGCTGTACCACTTCTGGTCCAGGATTTTTGCCGTTAACTTTGGCATGGGCGTGGTCTCCGGGCTGGTGATGGCGTATCAGTTTGGCACTAACTGGAGTGGATTTTCGCAGTTTGCGGGCAGCATTACCGGCCCACTTCTGACCTATGAAGTGCTAACCGCCTTTTTCCTTGAGGCCGGATTCCTCGGCGTGATGCTGTTCGGCTGGAATAAAGTCGGACCTGGGCTGCACTTCTTCGCCAGCTGTATGGTGGCGCTGGGGACAATTATCTCCACCTTCTGGATCCTCTCTTCCAATAGCTGGATGCAGACCCCACAGGGCTATGAGATCGTCAACGGGCAGGTCGTCCCGGTAGACTGGTTTGCCGTGGTCTTTAACCCCTCCTTCCCTTATCGTCTGCTGCATATGTCGATAGCCGCCTTCCTCAGTAGCGCCCTGTTTGTTGGCGCATCGGCGGCATGGCATCTGCTGCGCGGAAACAATACGCCTGCCATCCGCGCTATGTTTTCTATGGCGCTGTGGATGACCCTGATTGTGGCCCCCATCCAGGCAATGGTCGGTGATATGCATGGGCTGAATACCTTAAAGCATCAGCCTGCCAAAATCGCCGCCATTGAGGGGCACTGGGAAAACCCACCGGGGGAACCTACCCCGCTACTGCTGTTTGGCTGGCCGGATATGGAACTGGAGCGCACCCGTTTTGGCCTGGAGATCCCCGCTCTTGGCAGCCTTATCCTGACGCACAGTCTGGATAAACAGGTTCCGGCGCTCAAGGAGTTCCCGAAGGAAGATCGTCCAAATTCCACCATTGTCTTCTGGTCGTTCCGCATTATGGCGGGCTTAGGCATGCTAATGCTGCTGCTCGGCGTGGTGGCGATCTGGTTGCGCTATAAAAAGCGCGTTTACACCTCGCGCCCCTTCCTGTGGTTTGCCCTGCTGATGGGGCCTTCAGGGTTGATCGCCATACTGGCCGGATGGGTGACCACCGAAGTAGGACGCCAGCCATGGGTCGTCTATGGGCTTCAACGTACCCGGGATGCGGTGTCCGCCCATGGCGATCTGCATATGAGCGTCAGTTTGCTGGCTTTCTTCGTTGTTTACACCTCGGTCTTCGGCGTCGGTTACAGCTATATGGTGCGCCTGATTAAAAAAGGGCCTCAGCCTCACGAATCGTTCGCCACCGAGGCCGATGGACGTCCGGCACGCCCGCTTTCCGCAGTTACCACTGGCAATAAGGAGCAGCCATAATGGGTATCGATCTTTCCATTATCTGGTTTGTCATCATCGTCTTCGCGACGCTGATGTATATCGTGATGGACGGTTTTGATCTGGGGATCGGCATTCTGTTCCCGATGACGCAAAACCCGGACGATCGCGATGTGATGGTCAACAGCGTCGCCCCGGTCTGGGACGGGAATGAAACCTGGCTGGTGCTGGGTGGTGCTGCCCTCTTCGGTGCCTTTCCGCTGGCCTACGCGGTGATTATCGATGCCCTCACCATTCCGCTGACATTAATGCTGATCGGTCTTATTTTTCGTGGCGTGGCGTTTGAGTTTCGTTTTAAAGCAACGCCAGCGCATCGTCCGTTCTGGGATAAGGCCTTTATTGGCGGTTCACTTCTGGCGACGTTTACCCAGGGCATCACGGTGGGTGCCGTCATAAACGGGTTTGCCGTCACCGGGCGTGCCTATACCGGCGGTCCCTTTGACTGGTTTACCGCGTTTAACCTGTTCTGTGGCGCGGGTCTGGTGGTGGCCTATGCGCTGCTGGGCGCCACCTGGCTGGTGATGAAAAGTGAAAATGCCCTGCAACAGCGGATGCGCGAAGTTTCTAAAACGCTCTTAATTGTGCTGCTGGCCGTTATCGCGGCGATCAGTCTCTGGACCCCGCTGGCGCACCCGGCCATCGCCGCGCGCTGGTTTACGCTGCCGAACCTGTTTTATCTGTTGCCGGTTCCGGCTCTGGTCGTCCTGCTGAGTCTGTATCAGTGGCGCTGCCTGAATAATCTGCAAAGCCATAACCGGCCATTTATCCTGACGCTGGGGCTTATTTTTCTCGGCTTTAGCGGGCTTGGGATCAGCATCTGGCCGCATATTATTCCACCGTCGATCACCCTGTGGCAGGCGGCCGCGCCGACACAAAGTCAGGGCTTTATGCTGGTAGGTGCGTTGTTGATCATTCCCGTGATTCTGGTCTACACCTTCTGGAGTTATTACGTATTTCGCGGAAAAGTACAGCATGGGGAGGGTTATCACTGATGCAACAGCCTGTCTGGAAACGATTGCTGTGGCTGGCCATTATCTGGGGCGGCAGCGTACTGGCGCTGGCGGCTGTCAGTATGTTCTTCCGCATGCTGATGACGGCCGCCGGGTTTAAATCTCACTGATCTTGTCCCGGGCAACCGCTGCGTTGCCCGGTCTTCTTCCCGCACTTTCAGATAAACCCCATTAACGCACGCCAGCGTATCGTTACACTGGTAAATGATTCACAGTATTTATAGTTCGAGAAGAAAAATGAAAAAACTCATTGCGTTAAGTGTTATCAGTCTTGTCCTCTCCGGCTGCGTTAATCCGGGTAAAGCGTCTGTTCAGCCGGAGCAGCTTAAGAACCACCGCTTTGTGCTGGAAAATGTGGACGGGAAAGCCGTGAAGGCCACGACAACGCAACCTGAGATCAGTTTTAGCGCGTTGCCCGATATCAGCCTGGTTAATAACATCAGCATTTCCGGCGTGATGTGTAACCGCTTCAACGGACAGGGAAAATTGTCCGAAGGGGAACTTAAGGTTAAAGGGCTGGCCATGACGCGCAAACTCTGTACCGAACCACAATTGAACGAGCTGGATCAGGCCATCGGCGACATGTTGCGCAAAGGGGCGCAGGTCGACCTGACTGAAGACCAGTTAACGCTGGCGACAGCCGACAAAACGCTGATGTTTAAACGCGCTGAATAATCAGTAGCTACCGCAGGATCCAACGGCAAGCGACTGTTCACTGCAGCGTTTGCCGTTTGGCAAGGCGCACATCCCGATCGCAGAGCCATCGAGCTGGCGGGCAACCGACAGTGAGCCACCAATCATCGCGCAGTTGGCTTGTCCTGAACTGGACATCGCGGCTTTCATTCCCGGCGTCACGTGTGCCGCCGTGGCCTGCTGAACAGGTTCGTTACTACAGGCCGACAGCAATAACGCGGCACACCCTACCCAAAACGCTGAACGCATGCTCTCTCTCCCATGAATAATGCGAAACCTATGCATAATAGGCATCACATCCCGTGCCGTCGAGAGCGGAAGTGCGTATTTATGCGCTGCTGAAACAATTTCTCGCAATTTTTTTGGATATTGTTGAACCTGAAGCTGTTGGCAGTATATTACTGCTTTGCTCTTTGGGATTGCGTTAACAGGCTGGTTCATAAGGATAATAATCAATGCCGATTTACAATAAGTCGTTTTGCGTAGCCGTGCTCGCGCTGTGTTCTTTTCATGCCCGGGCTGAGCAGTGCTCACCCGAAAGCGTAAACAAAAATAAAACCAATAATTTCATTCTACTGCAACAGCAAATTAATGGAGCAATACCTAAAACGATTGAGACCAGGATTGAGAGTCTGGACGGTTACATCCGTACAACAATAAATGCGAGTTACAACCGCTGTGGCGAACTTCTTGGCGGCAGTATGCTGGAGGTAAAAACAGCAACCTATCCTCAATCTGTTCTTGTGATTACCAGTGCGATAAAACTCAGTAAAGCGGATTACGGCTGGCGCATCCTTGTCGATGGCAAAGGCATCGGAACGTACAAGCGCAACCAAAAATCGACACTGTTATTCCGTCATAATGTTGAAGGTATGTATTTGCTAAACAAAAAAGGGATTATCAGTAAAGCAGTTAACCGCGGCACCATTACTGCCACAACGCCGGGGGAGAAAGATCGAACCAGCATGGGCACCATTCTGTATACCCTCAATACAACAGGGGCTCTTACCCGTTCAGAAAACAAAAGTAACCTGGCGATTGAGAATTACCGCACGGAGTACGAGTACGACACGCATCATCGCCTGACAAAAAGGTATACACCTAACGTCGTGGATGAGTATGTTTACGATGATGCAGGTCGCCAGCTGACCTGGACGAACACCGAGACCTGTTACACTATCGAAAAAACGGTGAATACCTGTAAGGAATGGGACACTAACGGGGAATGTATCCAGGCGGATATCGACATCACTATCTCCTCACCAGATAACGACAAAGGCAAGGCTTTTGAGTACAAACATAAAGCAGCCATGACAGCGACTTATCAATACTGGAACTGAATTATTTAAGATTTAGAAGGGTTTTTCGCCAAAAGTTTGATCTACTCATTGATGGTGAGAATACCGAGGACACAAATGCGAAAATCGCAAAATCCGGCCTTTGCTAAAATAAGGGAATAATATTCAGGGTCTGACCAGGTTTACGGACCCCTCTTTTTTTGCGCAATGTAAGGGTGTCGTCCTATGCAAACTATTGACGGTAATGGTGCAGTCGCGTCAGTCGCGTTTCGCACCAGCGAAGTTATCGCCATCTACCCGATTACGCCAAGTTCTACAATGGCCGAACAGGCAGATGCCTGGGCAGGAAACGGGTTAAAAAATGTCTGGGGCGATGTCCCGAGAGTCGTCGAAATGCAGTCCGAAGCGGGTGCGATTGCCGCGGTGCATGGTGCGCTGCAGACGGGAGCGCTCTCCACGTCGTTTACCTCCTCACAGGGATTGCTGCTGATGATCCCGACGCTGTACAAACTGGCCGGTCAACTTACCCCGTTTGTCCTGCACGTCGCGGCACGAACCGTTGCTACCCACGCGCTCTCCATTTTTGGCGATCACTCCGATGTGATGGCCGTGCGTCAGACCGGCTGCGCCATGCTGTGCGCCAGCAGCGTTCAGGAGGCCCAGGATTTCGCGTTAATTTCCCATATCGCGACGCTGAAAAGCCGCGTGCCGTTTATTCACTTCTTTGATGGTTTCCGCACCTCCCACGAAATCAACAAAATCGTGCCGCTGGCAGACGACACCCTTCTCTCGCTTCTGCCGCAGGTGGACATTGATGCCCATCGCGCCCGCGCACTCAACCCGGAACATCCGGTGATCCGCGGGACATCGGCCAACCCGGATACTTACTTCCAGTCCCGCGAGGCGACGAACCCGTGGTACAACGCGGTATATGACCATGTGGAACAGGCGATGAACGATTTCGCTGCCGCCACCGGACGGGAATATAAACCGTTTGAATATTATGGCCATCCACAGGCGGAACGCGTGATTGTGCTGATGGGTTCAGCCATTGGCACCTGTGAAGAAGTCGTGGATGAACTGCTGACGCGCGGCGAGAAAGTTGGGGTGCTGAAAGTTCGCCTTTTCCGCCCGTTCTCAGCGAAACATCTGCTCTCTGCGCTGCCGGAGAGCGCACGAAGCGTGGCCGTGCTCGATCGTACCAAAGAGCCTGGCGCACACGCAGAACCGCTGTATCTGGACGTCATGACCGCACTGGCGGAAGCCTTCAGTAACGGCGAGCGCGAAACGCTGCCGCGTGTCATTGGCGGACGTTATGGTTTGTCGTCCAAAGAGTTCGGTCCGGATTGCGTGCTGGCGGTGTTTAATGAGCTAAGTGAAACGAAGCCGAAACCTCGCTTTACGGTCGGTATTTATGACGATGTCACTAATCTCTCACTGCCCTTGCCGGAAAACACCCTGCCCTCCGGCGCGAAACTTGAGGCGCTGTTCTACGGTCTGGGCAGCGACGGCAGCGTTTCGGCAACCAAGAACAACATCAAGATCATCGGTAATTCCACACCGTGGTATGCACAGGGTTACTTCGTCTATGACTCCAAGAAAGCCGGCGGGCTGACCGTATCCCATCTGCGCGTCAGCGAACACCCTATCCGCTCGGCGTATCTCATTTCGCAGGCTGATTTTGTCGGCTGTCACCAGCTGCAGTTTATCGATAAATACCAGATGGCCGAACGTCTCAAACCTGGCGGTATTTTCCTGCTCAACACGCCGTACAGTGCGGATGAGGTCTGGGCGCGCCTGCCGCAGGAAGTGCAGGCGGTGCTTAATCAGAAAAAAGCGCGGCTTTTTGTCATTAACGCGGCGAAGATTGCCCGCGAATGTGGTCTTGCCGCGCGCATCAACACCGTCATGCAGATGGCGTTCTTCCACCTGACAAACATTCTGCCGGGCGACAGCGCCTTAATGGAACTGCAGGGCGCGATCGCCAAAAGTTACAGCAGTAAAGGCCAGGAATTGGTTGAACGCAACTGGCAGGCACTGGCGCTGGCGCGCGAGTCGCTGTCTGAAGTACCGCTCCAGCCGGTGAATGCCAGCAGCCCGAACCGTCCTCCGGTGGTTTCTGATGCGGCTCCAGATTTTGTTAAAACCGTAACGGCGGCCATGCTGGCGGGGCTGGGCGATGCCCTTCCCGTCTCCGCCCTGCCGCCGGATGGCACCTGGCCGATGGGCACCACCCGCTGGGAAAAACGCAACATCGCCGAAGAGATCCCAATCTGGAAGGAAGAGCTGTGTACCCAGTGCAATCACTGTGTGGCAGCGTGCCCGCACTCTGCCATCCGGGCCAAAGTCGTTTCTCCGGACGCGATGGAATCGGCCCCATCCAGCCTGCATTCGCTGGATGTGAAATCCCGCGATATGCGCGGACAGAAATACGTTCTGCAGGTTGCACCCGAAGATTGCACCGGCTGTAACCTCTGCGTCGAGGTCTGCCCGGCCAAAGACCGACAGAACCCGGATATCAAAGCCATCAATATGATGTCGCGGCTGGAACACGTGGAAGAAGAGAAAGTAAATTATGACTTCTTCCTGAACCTGCCGGAAATCGATCGGAGCAAGCTGGAACGTATTGATATCCGTACCTCACAGCTGATCACGCCGCTGTTCGAATACTCTGGTGCCTGCTCCGGCTGCGGGGAAACACCGTACATCAAACTGCTGACGCAACTGTACGGTGACCGGATGCTGATCGCCAACGCGACCGGCTGTTCGTCTATCTATGGCGGTAACCTGCCGTCCACCCCATACACCACCGACGCCAACGGCCGCGGCCCGGCATGGGCGAATTCGCTGTTTGAGGATAACGCCGAATTTGGTCTTGGCTTCCGCTTAACGGTGGATCAGCACCGCGCACGCGTGATGCGCCTGCTGGATCAGTTTGCCGATAACATCCCTGCCGACCTGCACGCTGCGCTGCACGCTGAAGCCACCCCTGAGGTTCGTCGCGAACAGGTTACGGCGCTTCGTAATGCCCTTCAGGGCGTTGACGGCGCAGAACAACTGGTGACCGACGCTGACGCCCTGGTTGAAAAATCGATCTGGCTGATTGGCGGCGATGGCTGGGCGTATGACATTGGCTTTGGCGGGCTGGATCATGTGTTGAGCCTGACCGAGAACGTGAACATCCTGGTGCTGGATACCCAGTGTTATTCCAATACCGGCGGACAGGCGTCAAAAGCCACGCCGTTAGGAGCGGTAACAAAATTTGGCGAACACGGGAAACGCAAGGCGCGTAAAGATCTCGGCGTCAGCATGATGATGTATGGCCACGTGTACGTTGCGCAAATCTCGCTCGGCGCGCAGCTTAACCAGACGGTGAAAGCGATTCAGGAGGCGGAAGCGTATCCGGGCCCATCGCTTATCATCGCCTACAGCCCTTGCGAAGAGCATGGTTACGATCTGGCGCTCAGCCACGATCAGATGCGTCAGCTGACCGCCACGGGCTTCTGGCCGCTGTATCGCTTTGATCCTCGCCGGGCAGAGGAAGGCAAGCTGCCGCTGGCGCTCGATTCACGCCCTCCGTCAGATGCCCTGGCTGAGACACTGCTGCAGGAGCAACGCTTCCGTCGCCTCAATGCGCAACAGCCAGAGGTGGCTGAGCAGTTGTGGAAAGATGCCGCCGCCGATCTGCAAAAACGGTACGACTTCCTGGCGCAAATGGCCGGGAAAGCGGAAAAATCCACCAGCGAATAATCCCCATGCCCGGCTTGTCCGGGCATTTTTATGCCATAAAAAAAGCCCGGTGTATTCACACCGGGCCAGACCAAATAATCCCTGAGCATCACGTTAAATGAATAAATGATATTCATGGGAATTATGGATAATAATCTTAAAGGCATATAACGGGGCAGACATTACCTGATTTACCGCATGATTAATAATTTTAATTTATTATGTTTTTCACTAAAACATTCATCAAACAAATTAACATTTCCGCAGAACAATTCCCTTTAGATTTTACTCACTTCGTAACAATTATAATTTATTACTCTTTCAGCGGAGTGATTTAGCATGTGACAACTCTCCGCAAAGGAAAGTTCAACAGGTAATTAAATAAAAACAACCGCAAAGGAATACCATAATGCAAAGAAAAGTACTGGCCCTGATGATTCCGGCTCTGTTAATGGCTGGCGCTGCGCATGCAGCAGAGATTTATAATAAGGATGGCAATAAATTAGATCTGTACGGAAAAGTAGATGGTTTGCACTACTTCTCTGATGACACGTCTAAAGACGGCGATCAGACCTATATGCGTTTGGGTTTCAAGGGCGAAACCCAGATCAACGACATGATGACCGGCTACGCACAGTGGGAATACAACATTCAGGCAAATAACACCGAAGGGTCTGACAACCAGTCCTGGACACGTCTGGCCTTCGCCGGTGTGAAAGTGGGTGACTACGGTTCCTTTGACTACGGCCGTAACTATGGCGTTCTGTACGACGTGGAAGGCTGGACCGATATGCTGCCAGAGTTCGGCGGCGACTCTTACACCTATGCCGATAACTTTATGACCGGTCGTGCCAATGGCGTAGCAACCTACCGCAACACCGATTTCTATGGCCTGGTGCCGGGTCTGAACTTTGCTCTGCAGTATCAGGGTAATAACGAAGATGCCAGCAATAACCAGGAAGGGACCAATAATGGTCGCGACACGCGTCATGAGAACGGTGACGGCTTCGGTATTTCTACCACCTATGATTTCGGTATGGGAATTTCAGCGGGGGCGGCCTATACCTCTTCTGACCGTACCAACGATCAGGTGAGAAATACAACCGCGGGCGGGGATAAAGCGGATGCCTGGACCGCGGGTCTGAAATATGATGCCAACAATATCTATCTGGCGGCCATGTATTCTGAAACCCGCAATATGACCCCTTACGGCGACAACGAAAGCGCCGTGGCGAATAAAACCCAGAACTTCGAAGTAACCGCACAATACCAGTTCGATTTTGGTCTGCGTCCGGCAATTTCCTACCTACAGTCGAAAGGTAAAGACCTGGGCAACGGTCAGAGCGATCAAGACCTGGTTAAATATGCAGACGTAGGCGCAACCTATTACTTCAACAAAAACATGTCCACCTATGTGGATTATAAAATCAACCTGCTGGATGAAGATGACAGCTTCTACAAAAACAACGGTATCGGTACCGATGATGTCGTTGCATTAGGCCTGGTTTACCAGTTCTGATGATCAGAGCCCGCAGCATCATGCGGGCTCACCTTTTTTGAGGTTAGTCGCACAACAGCACGCTATCGCGAGATTGTTGAGGATAAGTTGAAAGACTGCGGGTTAGACTGCGCAGATATCCCCCTCATCATTAAGGATAACTGTGTTGTTTGGTCGTGTTTCCCTTGCCCTACTGGCTCTTTTAGCGTGTTTGTGGATGGCGTTAATTTTCGATTTCCGCGATATTGTTGGGCACCTCGGCACGCTCTTAAATCATCTCGACAGGCATTAACAGTGAGCCTTTGAAAACAAAAAGCCACCAGCAGTGCCGGTGGCCGTGATACCCTTCGTGAATGCTATTTTTTCACGGGCTGAGGCTTTTTATCCCCTGATTCAGGCGCCTCACGTGGGTCGTCTTTTTCAACACTAAGCATAATGTCTCCTCTTTAAGATACCCACTTCCCACTATAGTCAGCGTTAGCACAATGTGGCCAGGCGGCTAGGACGCTTGTGTTGGCGCGCGTTTGCGAAAAGAGAGATAGCCAAAGACCCCACTTTCGCCATCCGCAGGATGGTTAACCCCATCCATCACCGTCACTTCCGGGAAATCGAACGGAGAGACATTTTCAAAACAGGCGACATTTACACCGTATTCATTGGGATCAGAACGCCGCTGATGGAAGGTATAAATCCCGCAGACCGAGCAGAAGAAATGACGAGCTGTACCGGTATTAAAGCGGTACTCCGTAAGTTTATCCTCGCCTTTGGTGACGGTTATACCGGTTAACGGTGCAGAGACCACAACCGCCCCTCTCATCCGACAAAAAGAACAGCTACAGCGACGGGCGGTATTTAACCCATCGGTTAACGCAACGGTGAATGCCACTGCACCACAGTGGCATCGGGCATGACGGATTTCTGCCATCGTTTACACCCCTTTTCTTACCAGTTCAGCGGCCTTGACGAACACCTCATCCTCTACGCCGTCACCCTTTTGCCTGCCGAGTCTTAGCAGTTCATCAACAATGCTGTTACGATCGATCGGTTTCTGTGCCGAAACAAGCCCGATAACGGCAGCACCAATCGCCAGCCCAACTAACCCGGTTTGTTCATCTTTGTTCTTCATGTTCATGCTCCTGATACCACAAACAAGCGTAGCAGGATTTTAAAAACGCGGTGTCAGACCGTATTTCGGCGATTTGATATTTGCGGCCCAAATCTTGATATCGTTTTGCAGGAGAAGGGTGAAATCTGAATTCAGATGCGCCACCAGGGCATTGACGCTGTTTGCATCGACCACTGAAAAATGTTCAATTCTGTTCGACCCAACCTGAACACAGTAATAGCTGGCGGGCAGCACTTTACCATTCACATTAAGCGGCAGCGTATTTTTTCCGCATTGCCCTTCGGTGATGTATGAAACCACCAGATTAGCGGATTTTTTCCCGGGCTGAGATACGCTCACCATTACCGGAAAACCTTCCGACGTCTGCGTCATGTCATAAAGAACGGCATTTTTTATATACCAGGTATTATATTCCCGCTCCTGAAACGTCGACCAGCCAGGCGCTGAATAAAACATCAGCGCTGCCAGCGTAATACATTTTATTTTCATGAGATGCTGTCATCCGTGTTGTTGCACGTATTATTCAGAACGGACAAAAAACAGCAACCCACCAGGATTTGGCCTACTACTATTGGCAGTAATGATGCTCATTAGCGAACAACAAAACCAAAATGATACAGCGCCACCGTGGCCAAGATGCTCACGACCACAGACATCAAAAACCAGGTTTTGAACGGCTGCTTTTGCGTTTTATGGTGAAAGATCTGTTGACCCATAATGGCGCCGGGCCACCCGCCCACAACGCCGAAGACCAGTAAGGTTACTTCAGGTATCCTGCGCATTCCTTTCCGTGCTGCCATTTTATCGGCGCCGTAAATAACCATAGTCAGGACGTTAATGAGCAGGAACCATATGGCGACGGGCCAGGCGGAAAAGAGACTGCCGATAGCAATACAGAGTAGCAGGAAAAAACAAAATTTATTCAATGTGTTAGGTCCATTCACAGGATATGTAAGCGTATTCAGAGAAGGCATTATACGGTATCTTGCGCATGAATCAGGTTTGGGTGACATTACGGGATACCCCGCTTTTGCAAGCGGGGTAAAAAGCGTGAATGTGACTTAACTGTTTGACGCACCGAATTGCATTTTGTGAAGCTGTGCGTACACCCCATTGTGCGTCAGCAATTCCGCATGGCTTCCGCGTTCAACGATAACGCCATCTTCAACAACAATGATTTCGTCAGCTTTTTCGATAGTCGACAGACGATGCGCAATCACCAGTGATGTACGGTTCTTTTGCAGTTCCTCGAGCGCAGACTGTATAGCGCGTTCCGATTCCGTATCCAGGGCTGACGTTGCTTCATCAAGGATGAGTATTGGACTGTCCCGCAACAGTGCGCGTGCAATAGCGATACGTTGCCGTTGCCCACCAGAAAGCAGTACCCCGTTTTCACCGATGATGGTATCAAGACCGTTATCCATCTTGTTGATAAAGTCCATCGCATTTGCCATACGCGCGGCATTCTCGATCTGGTCACGGGTGTACTGCTCCGTACGACCGTAGGCGATGTTGTTGGCAACCGTGTCGTTGAACAGGTGGACATTTTGCGACACGAGCGCCACCTGGTTACGAAGCGACTGAAGGGTATATTCTCGCAGGTCGTGGCCGTCCAGCAGAATTTCACCTTCATCAATATCATAAAATCGCGTCATCAGGCTGGCGATGGTTGATTTACCCGAGCCGGAACGTCCGACAAGGGCAACGGTCTTACCGGCAGGTATGTTCAGGGTGATATTGCGTAGCGCTGGGGCCTCACGTCCCGGATAGGTAAACGTCACATTGCGAAATGCAACCTCCGCTTTTGCGCGTTCAAGTACGCGCTGACCTTCATCTTTTTCCTGTTCGGAATCAAGAATAGTGAACAGCGTCTGGCAAGCGGCCATCCCGCGCTGGAACTGTGCGTTCACATTGGTCAGGGATTTAAGAGGCCGCATCAATGCAATCATCGATGTGAAAACGACGCTAATCGTTCCCGCCGTCAGGGTCGCCATAACACTCGGGAAGCTGGCAGCATAAAGAACAAACGCGAGTGCCAGGGAGGCAATAAGCTGAATAACAGGATCGTAGATTGACGATGCGGACATCATTTTCATTCCCTGCAAACGCATCTTATTGCTGACCTTATCAAAGCGTTTTGTTTCAACGTCCTGACCGCCGAAAATTAATACTTCTTTATGGCCTTTAAGCATCTGCTCAGCACTCGCCGTGACCTGCCCCATCGTATTCTGCATGCTTTTACTGATAGTGCGAAAGCGTTTGGACACCATACGAATAGTCACGGATATAACAGGTGCCAGTACAATCAGGATGATTGAGAGCTGCCAGCTATAGTAGAACATCATTGCGAACAAGCCGATGATTGACGCGCCCTCACGGATGACCGTTATCAGCGTACCTGATGACGAAGATGCGACTTGTTCGGAATCATAGGTAATCCGCGACAGCAACGTCCCGGTTGACTGTTTGTCAAAAAACGACACAGGCATGCCCATCAAATGGCGGAACAATTTCCGGCGCACATCCATCACCACTTTGCCCGAGACCCAGGAGACACAATAACTGGAAATGAAGCTGGTAATACCGCGTAGCGTCATCAATCCGATAACCACAACCGGCATCCATAACATGACAGAGCGGTCCATTTTGCCCACGCCATCATCCATTAACGGCTTTAGCAAAGACAGCATAAAAGGATCGCAGGCGGCATTTATCATTAATGCTAATGCCGCAACCAATAGCCCTTTCTTAAAAGGCGATATTATAGGCCAAAGACGGCGAAACGTAAGCCAGGTGGAAAGGTCTTTGTCAGTTTGCATACGGGAGCCTTAATAATGAGAGCCGTTGAGCATAACGTACAGTTTTAAAGGAGCCACTGCACAACGGTATTAAGCGTATGTTGTGTTACTTCAACGAATATCTAACCACTCGCGAAAAATAATTTCTTGCCCTGTTCTGTTCATTATGTTTATTTTATTTTTAACTTTATTCCACCCTGTTATCCAACCATCCGTTAACATATCCCACCCCAGAAAGAAATGAATAAAACAGAAGCAGATAAATCTTAATGTTTACTGATTGCAGTTTCTTTCACCGCATATAAGTTTTCGCTTTGTGCATGTTGATCATTTGTTATATTTACGACTAAAAATAGCCACACTGTATATACATGCTCCAGTTAAAAGACTGACAATCAGTAGCATTTTCAACCTGACGCACGTGAAACACTTCTCCTGCCGTATCTTTTATGCATGCTTCCTTCATTGACGTAAAAAGATGAAGATACAAGACACAACCCGCCAGGAAGCACCCAACTAAAAGACATACTTTTAAAACAGCCATCACCATTTCCCTCCTGCTTTGTACGGGGAAAACAGCTTAATAGCCTGAAGATGAATAGAATCTCAACACAGTGCAGTTTAAGTGGCTATTCGTGCAGGTCACGTTAAAGCTACGTATCAGCATGCAGGACCCCATCGTGAGGTCCCGGGTTGTTCTCTACTACTTATGAAATCGCTGCGCTATGCAGCCTGAAGATGATAAGCAGAAATCAATAACGCCTGGTCGTGGTGACCGGTGCTCTGTCTGTCCAGTCGGGACGTTCACCAGCCATGATCGCCCGTTGCTGAGACGGTGTTACAGATTGCGTTATATCAGGCATTGGCTTATAAACCGGTTTTTCCGCAGGAGTGATAACCACATCAGAACTACACCCTGAGCACAATAAAATCATAAAACCAAAAGTACTTAACTTAAACACTTTCAACCCTTCCAGTGGGATATCATCTTAAGGGAATCGTTCGCCAGTGATTGTCTAATCCGGGCCGCCAGCACATCAGTAAAGTCGCATGCGAGCTTCACATTCCCATACGCTGAAACGCAAGATAATAAGCAGCGATACAAGTTAAATCAATACTGATGCGAATGAAGAGCAACGTGAAATAGTCATAAAGGATTACATCTATAAAAAACGGATTTCAAATAGAAGCACAAGATTAAACGCCACATATACGGGTACGCTGTGGCCGTTTATTGCTCTTTTTTGCTTAAAATGGAAATTCCCTTTCGTTGACGAAGCGTTGCAATTCACTGTTGTTAAATAATGCTGTATTAAAACGATTGTAACTATAAAGTTAATTAGAGGTTAATATGAAGGGTGGTATTTTTGCATTTTTGGCATTAGGTGTCGCGTTAGCAATAACAGGGTGCTCAAGTGATTATGTTATATCGACCAAAGATGGACATATGATGACCACACATGGAAAACCAGAGCGAGATAAAGACACCGGTTTAATTTCATACAAAGATGCAGATGGCAGCATTCATCAGATCCATCAATCGGATGTGAAAGAGATTGTAGAAAAGTAACCACCTGATCTGTCCTTCCGTTTTACTGGCTCCGCCATTTTATTGAGCGGAGCTTGCCTGCCCTTACCCGCCGTATGTTATCTGTTTTAACGACCACGTCTCGCTGATGGCGAACAGAAAGCCGATTACGCTTTACCGCAAGTCGGCACAAGATCCTTCATCGCTGTAAAACGTGCTGGTATTCGCCGCCGGAATCCGTACCATACGCGACATACTTTTGCCCGCTGGCATTGACTGCCGGCGTTAACCCATCTTTCATAGCCAGACAGTTGCGGCATAGAATGCGTGGAAAATGAATGGCGAACAGGCGCTGATGCTTAACGATTAGCCGGCACGCTGAAAACTTTTGCCCCTGCTGGCTCCGAAGGTAGCAATAAATGCAAGACAATCAATCAAATACAAAGAAAGAACAGTACAACCTGAATAAGCTGCAGAAGCGGCTGCGCCGTAATGTGGGCGAAGCCATTGCAGACTTCAATATGATTGAAGAAGGCGACCGCATCATGGTTTGCCTGTCAGGGGGTAAAGACAGCTACACCATGCTTGAGATCCTGCGTAATCTTCAGCAGAGCGCGCCGGTGAAATTCTCCCTGGTGGCCGTAAACCTTGACCAGAAACAGCCGGGTTTCCCTGAGCATATCCTGCCGGAATATCTCGATAAGCTGGGCGTTGAGTACAAAATTGTCGAAGAAAATACCTACGGTATCGTAAAAGAGAAGATCCCGGAGGGCAAAACCACCTGCTCTCTCTGCTCTCGTCTGCGTCGTGGCATTCTGTACCGGACCGCGACGGAGCTGGGCGCAACCAAAATTGCTCTGGGTCATCACCGCGACGATATCCTGCAAACGCTGTTCCTGAACATGTTCTACGGCGGAAAGATGAAAGGCATGCCGCCTAAGCTGATGAGCGATGACGGCAAACACATTGTCATCCGCCCTCTCGCCTATTGCCGCGAGAAGGACATTGAACGCTTCTCCCAGGCGAAAGCTTTCCCGATTATCCCATGCAACCTGTGTGGCTCTCAGCCGAACCTGCAGCGCCAGGTCATTGGTGACATGCTGCGTGACTGGGATAAACGTTATCCAGGGCGCATCGAAACCATGTTCAGCGCAATGCAGAACGTGGTGCCTTCTCACCTTGCGGATGTTGAGCTGTTTGACTTCAAAGGCATCAACCATGATTCAGAAGTGGTGAATGGCGGCGATCTGGCGTTTGACCGGGAAGAGATCCCCATGCAGCCTGCAGGCTGGCAGCCGGAAGAGGATGATAATCAGTTTGACGAGCTGCGCCTGAACGTACTTGAAGTGAAATAATCCTGTCGCGTCTCAGAGTCCGTCTGAGACGCGTTTTTTCTGCCGCTTATTTCAGCAATCTGACCCGGCAGGTTTTGCCTTTAATTTTCCCGTTTTGCAGCTGCTTCCATGCTTTATGCGCAACCGCCTGGCGGATTGCCACATATACGTGTGCCGGATGAACGGTAATCTTGCCGATATCGGCGCCATCCAGTCCCATGTCCCCTGTCAGTGCGCCTAATACGTCGCCTGGACGCATCTTGGCTTTTTTGCCGCCATCAATGCACAGCGTCGCCATTTCGGCTTCGAGTGGCACAACGCGACCGTTCCCCGGGGTGTTCACCCAGTTAAGCTTTATCTGCAGCATTTCAGACAAGATATTGGCGCGCTGCGCCTCTTCCGGCGCGCAGAAGCTAATGGCCAGCCCGCTGTTTCCGGCACGTGCGGTACGCCCAATGCGGTGAATGTGTACTTCTGGATCCCAGGCCAGCTCGTAGTTAACAACCAGCTCCAGCGATTTAATGTCCAGCCCGCGTGCGGCGACATCGGTTGCAACCAGCACACGGGCGCTGCCGTTCGCGAAGCGAACCAGCGTCTGGTCACGATCGCGCTGTTCCAGATCGCCATGCAATGACAGCGCGCTTTGCCCGGCGGCATTCAGGGCATCACACACCGCCTGGCAATCTTTTTTGGTATTACAAAACACCACGCAGGAGGCGGGCTGGTGCTGGCTCAGCAATTTCTGCAGAAGCGGGATTTTGCCCTGCTGCGAGGTTTCAAAGAACTGCTGCTCGATGGCAGGCAGCGCATCCACGCTGTCGATTTCAATCGTCAGCGGATTTTTTTGTACACGACCGCTGATTGCAGCGATGGCGTCAGGCCAGGTCGCAGAGAATAACAATGTCTGACGATCTTCCGGCGCGAAGCGGATCACTTCGTCGATCGCGTCGCTGAAGCCCATGTCCAGCATACGGTCCGCTTCATCCATCACCAGCGTTTGCAGGGCATCCAGTGAAACGGTGCCTTTTTGCAGATGATCCAGCAGACGGCCAGGTGTCGCGACAATAATATGAGGCGCATGCTGGAGCGAATCACGCTGCGCCCCGAACGGCTGTCCGCCGCAGAGGGTTAAGATCTTGGTGTTGGGCAGGAAGCGCGCCAGACGACGCAACTCACCCGCGACCTGGTCAGCCAGTTCGCGGGTCGGGCACAGAACCAGAGACTGGGACTGGAACAGAGTGGCATCAATATGCTGTAACAGTCCAAGACCGAACGCTGCCGTTTTCCCACTGCCGGTTTTTGCCTGTACGCGAACATCGCGCCCCTCAAGAATGGCGGGTAATGCGGCCGCCTGAACAGGCGTCATCGTGAGGTATCCCAACTCGTTGAGGTTATCGAGTTGGGCGGCAGGCAGAACATTCAGGGTAGAAAAAGCGGTCACAATAGTCTCTCGTGGTCATCTTTGCGGTCAGATGGCGCGTATCCTCGCAGATCTCGGGGTTCGATGCGACAATTTAATCGGTTCTTCATCGGGCGGCGGGTCGGGCATAGGCTGCGGACGCGGAATGGGATCGGGCATGGGCGTTGGGTCGGTCGGGACCGGATCGGACTGCCGTGAATGCAGTCGTTGCAGCGCGAGTAGATGGTTCATCTTTCCCTCCAGTTTTTTTGGATTGACCCTTTTAGGGTAGACCCTGAGAAACGGGAGGCAAAAAAAAGCCGACTATTAAAGTCGGCGTCGTACGAATCAATTGTGCTATGCAGTAATTCAAAAAAGGAAGTAAGACAATATGGAGCGCAACGCCCATCGCTTGACGTTGCATTCACCTGCGGGAGTAATAATGCACCTTACACGGTTTCTGTTTATTGACTTTGCTCAATTAAAAGAGCGTTTTGATCCGCGCAAAAGGTGGAAAAAGCGTAAATTTACAACCATTTACTACGATGCAACCACCATGCAACACCGCCAATCAAAGCAGCTAACATGACGCAAAACGCGGTAAAGCCGTAGCGATAAGCACCGCCGGGAATGCCGCCCAGGTTTACGCCAAACAGACCGGTCAGAAAGGTACTGGGTAAAAAGACCATTGCCATCAGCGACATCGTGTAGGTTCTTCTGGCCAGCGACTCCTGCATCACCTGTGCTATCTCATCGGCCATTACTGCGGTTCTGGCAATACAGGAATCAATTTCATCCAGCCCGCGCCCCAGCCTGTCAGCAATGTCCTGCATTCTACGGCGCTGGTCATCATTCATCCAGCTGAGACGCTCGCTGGCCAGACGGGCATATACATCACGTTGTGGCGTCATGTAGCGACGCATCACAATCAGTTGCTTGCGCAGTAACGCCAGGAAACCGCGTGGCGGTATCTGCTGATCGAGCAGGTTATCTTCCAGATCGATAATTTTATCGTGCAACTCTTCGATAAACTCGCTCGCGTGATCGGTAAGCGCATCGCAGACATCCACCAGCCAGCTGCCGCAGTCAGTCGGCCCGGTGCCCTCTTTCAGATCGTTTACCACGTCATCCAGCGCCAGCACTTTACGCTGCCGAGTGGAAACAATAAGCCCATCATCCATATAGACGCGCATCGCCACCAGCTGATCCGGACGTTCATCCGTGCTGCCGTTAATACAGCGAAGCGTGATCAACGTACCGTCACCCATCCGGCTCACGCGTGGCCGCAGGCTTTCCCCTGCCAGGGCATCACGCACGTTGTTTGGCAGTAAAGGGGTGGATGCCAGCCATTCAGCGCTATCCGGATGGGTATAGTTCAGGTGTAACCAGCAGGGATGCGCGTGATCGATCACGTCGTTGTCTTCCAGCGGCCGGGCACCGCCTTTACCGTCAAACACCCACGCAAACACTGCGTCAGGAACGTTCAGTTCAGACCCTTTTATGCTCTCCACAACGCCTCCGCTTTTAGCTTTTCGTTGTCAGTCTAGCTTTCGGCAGAGGTTACGCAACCACTATGTTCCGCATGGCGCTGAAATCGCTCGGGAATTGTACGGATAACGGCGGTGTCCCTTCAGGCGGAATGTCCTTGTCGCTGCGGGAACGCCAGCGGAACAACCGGTGTAGATAACGAACTATCAGCCGCGTATCCCCCGTCGAGCCGGAAATTGCGTGTCCGTGACTGCAGTTCGATAACCTGATTGCGCAGCACGTCAGAGGATCCGTTAAGTTCCTCCGCCATCGCCACATTGCTTTGCGTAACCCTTTCCAGCTCTGATAATGCCAGCGTGATCTGTGAAATTCCCTTCTCCTGCTCGGATGTGGAACTGGAAATTTCATCCATCAGACGGCTGACATTGCCGGATCCGGCCACAATCTCACGCATGTTTTTTTCCGCTTCTGACACTACCGTCACGCCCTGTGTAACGTTATTGCTGGTGACTTCAATCAGCGTTTTGATGTTCTTCGCCGCTTCCGCGCTGCGGTGTGCCAGATTTCGCACCTCCTCAGCGACCACAGAGAAGCCTTTTCCGTGGTCTCCCGCCCTTGCCGCCTCAACGGCCGCGTTAAGCGCAAGGATATTGGTCTGGAAGGCAATGCCGTCGATCATCGAGATGATTTCCGTCATTTGCTGTGCGCATTCGGTGATCGATTGCATATTGTGAGCAACCTGCCCCATCAGCTCGCCCCCCTTACGTGCCTGAAGCGTTGCCTGATTGGCCTGTTCACTGGCGAGTCGGGTGTTATCAGCATTGTTTTTGGTGCTCGCAGCCATCTGCTCCATGCTGGCTGCGGTTTGCACCAGCGAAGCCGATTGCTGCTCCGTTTTCACTGATAGCTGCGCGCTGCGTGCGGAGAGTTGATCCGATAAGGTCATGGCGGTTTGTGACGACGCCCTGATTTCCCGGACCAGCGTTGCAATATTGCCCGAAAGGCTGTTAATCCCGGGAATTAAACGCCCTGCGCAGTTGTTGCCAAACTCGGGGATTGTCACGCCAAGATTCCCTGCCGTGACATCTTCAATACTTTTTTTCACAGTATTGATCGGTGTCACAAGATATTGGGTCATGTAAATCCAGAGTAAAAAAAGAGCAATCACATTTATTACATTGAGCGTTATTAAGAGCGACGATGCGCCGGTAAATAGAAAGACGACAGCTGCGTTTAGCAAAAAAAGAGACAAAAGGAAATAGACAATGAAGGTTCTGACACTAATATTTTTTAGCATGATTATTCCCACAACTTAATATTTTGGTCGGCATTAAGGTTTATAGCATCCGTACTGGCGTTTGTCCTCACGAATAGCGGTGCTTTGTCGTTTCGCAGTTAGCAACCTGCAATTTAACTTAAGTGAGATAAAAAAAGCGTATTGTGGGAAATATTGTGCCATGGATACTGTGATACTGGTCTGACACGAACTTAAGCGATACCATCACCTGCGGCTAAATGGGTTAATCACCACCCTATTTTAGAGACTTTGTTGCAATTAACTGTCCTTGTTTAGCTGTGCTTAACAAGTTAGAACTGAGAATATATTTTATATTGCTTACAGTTTTGCGTTTTAATAGTGCGGGCCGTTTTACGTACCCTATAACTAATATTGTTTGAACTCGCCTGCACGCAGCCAGATAAAGATCTGTCCCGGTTGGCGAAATCAGTAACCCCTTTGGCGTGGGATTGCATAATGCTCATTGTATCGTGGGACCCAGTGTTAATAGCCATCTCTTATCTTGTGGCCTTTATCGCCTCGTTTGTGTCCCTGGAGAATGCCGGGAAAATCCCGCTTTCCAGCGGAAAGGCCGCTCTGTTCTGGCGTTTTGCCGGAGGGCTTACGCTGGGCGTCGGGATCTGGTCGATGCATTTCATTGGTATGTTAGCGATGAAAATGCCCATGATCATGAGCTACAACCTCTGGTTAACCCTCGCCTCAATGGGCGTCGCGGTGGTGGCGTCTATGCTGGCAATGAATATTGCCGTGACGGGCGCTCGCCTTTCGCCCTTCAGACTGCTTCTCTCTACCTTAATTCTGAGCGCAGGCGTGGTGTCAATGCACTATATCGGTATGGCCGCACTGATGCTGGACAGCCCCATCATCTGGGATCACCCCATCATCGGTTTATCCATATTAATTGCCGTAATGGCCTCCGGTGCCGCGCTCTGGTTGGCCTTTCACCTGCGGCATCAGCGAAAAGGGATCTTTATCAATCGCATTCTCGCCGCTTTAGTTCTGGGCGCTGCCATCTGTGCCATGCACTACACTGGCATGCGGGCCGCTCAGTTCAGTGATATGGCTCATACCCTACCCGGCGGTATCAGCGAACTGGGATTATCGATAGGGGTGTCGGTCACCACGCTGTGCCTGCTCGGCATGATGTTGATTATCTCACTCATTGATTCCCACTGGCGTACCAACCGGCTCACGGACAACCTTCAGGCGCTCAATCGACAGCTTGAACTACAGGCACGGTTTGACGCCCTTACCGGCCTTGCTAATCGCCACCAGATGGATCTGCGCATGCAGGATTGCCTGCGCAGCGCGTTGCTTAGCAATAAACAGTTTGCCGTGATCTTCCTCGACGTTGATCACTTTAAACAGGTTAATGACACCTGGGGACATAACGTCGGGGATGAGTTGTTAATCACCATTGCGCAGCGCATCACGGCGAGGCTTACCCGTGAGATGACCCTGGCAAGATTGGGGGGCGATGCTTTTATTCTGCTGGTTCCAGAATGTGATGACGACAAACTCCAGTCCCTCCTCTCAACGCTGCTCGACGATGTGCGCCGCCCGCTTTACGTATGCGGGCATACGCTGAGTACAACGCTCAGCGCAGGCGTCAGTCGTTATCCGCAGGATGGCGAAACGCTGCATGAGTTAAAGCTAAAAGCAGATGCGGCAATGCAGTACGTTAAAAAGCAAGGCCAAAACGACTGGGTGGTCTACCGGACAGAGATGTCGACGGCGATCCCGGCTAACCCCGGTTTTTTGCAGGAACTCACGCAGGCGCTTGAGCGCGATCAGTTTGAGCTGTGGTATCAACCCACCTGGCACGCTGAAGAGAGAACTATCCACGGCTTTGAGGCGCTTCTTCGCTGGCGACATCCCGAACAAGGCGTGCTGCTGCCGAATCTGTTTTTACCTTCGCTTGAACAGACGGGATTAATTATTCCCGTGGGTAACTGGGCGATTGAGGCCGCATGCCGTCAGCTGCATTTCTGGACTGAACAAGGTTTTGCCCACTGGACGTTGTCTTTTAACTTATCCCCTGTTCAGTTTGAACAGCCGGATATCTTTCAGACCATATCGTCTCTGTTGCAGAAATATAATCTTTCTCCTTCCCGGCTCATCCTTGAGGTCACGGAGAGCACTGCCCTTAAAAATCTCGACCGCAGTATCGAATTACTGAGTGCATTCAACCAGGCCGGGATCACCGTCTCTATTGATGATTTTGGCACCGGTTATTCTAATCTGCTTATGCTCAGCGTGCTTCCGGCAAAAGAGCTCAAAATCGACAAAAGCTTTGTGACGTCAATGCTGGAAAATGAGAAAAGCCGCAAGCTGGTGGAGACCATTATTAATATTGCCCGGACCATGGAGATGTATGTTGTTGCCGAAGGGATCGAAACAGAAGAGCAACGAGCGGTGTTAACAGAGCTCGGGTGTGATTATTTGCAGGGTTTTCTGTTCTCCAGACCTTTGCCTGCCGAACAGATCCCGTGGCTACTGCTGCAGATTAATTCACAGAAACAGATTATACCAATTGGTAAAATTCATTCGGAATCCGCTTTTGTTTCACAAAAAAATCATGCTACACAGGGTTAACTGGAGTATGGTTCAGAGGAGTCCACGCGAGTCGATTCCGTCGTGATCGTCAAGCATATTGTGCCGATGTACAGGAATTCCTTATGTCGCAAAATTATTTTGATGCGCTGAATGTCATTAAAACCCCCGTGTGGCTGATCTCCCCCGTTTCTGGCCATATTATTTTTGCGAATACGGCCGCGGTTCAGGTGATGGGGGATAAAACGGTGGATGATCTGCGAAAAGGCGCTTTCTCAGCCAATGCGCAAGACGTGCTGTCGATGTATATCCCTGAGCTGAAAACGGACCAGGAGATTATCGAGATCTGGACAGTCTGGCGCGACGGGCATGAAACCGCGTTGAGCTGTCGTCTTTCGCTGACCCACCATGCGCCGTACGGCGACATTATCGTTTTTGAAGGGATTTCACATCCGGCACCGACCGGGCTTAAAGCGAGCCGCTCCGCTACTTACCAGCGAAAAAAGCAAGGATTCTATGCTCGCTTTTTTCTGACAAACAGCGCCCCGATGTTGCTGATCGACCCTGCTCGCGACGGCCAAATTGTTGATGCCAATCTCGCCGCGCTTAATTTTTATGGCTACTCGCACGAGGAGATGTGCAGCAAGCATACCTGGGAGATCAACACTCTGGGGCGCGATGTGATTCCAGTGATGAGCGAAATCGCCGCTCTGCCGGGTGGGCATAAGCCACTCAACTTTGTGCACCGCCTTGCCGATGGATCAACCCGCCATGTTCAGACCTATGCCGGACCAATTGAGATCTACGGGGATAAACTGATGTTGTGCATTATCCATGACATCACCGAGCAAAAAAGGCTGGAGCTTGAGCTGGAACATGCCGCGTTACAGGATGCCATGACGGGCCTGCTCAACCGGCGACAGTTCTATATTATCGCTGAGCAAATGAATCTCACGCACCTTCCTTTACAGCAGCAATTCAGTTTACTACTGGTGGATACCGATCACTTTAAGAATATCAATGACGTTTTTGGTCATCTGAAGGGGGATGAAGTGCTTATCGCACTTTCACGTACCCTGGAGGCCTGTAGCCGGAAAGAGGATTTCGTGTTCCGCTGGGGAGGCGAGGAGTTTGTCATTCTGCTGCCACGCACCTCTCTCGATACTGCAATGCAAATCGCCGAAACGATCCGGGCAGCGGTTGCCCGCATCTCGATCCCCGGTCTGCCGCGATTTACGGTCAGCATTGGCGTGGCGCGGCACAACCAGGATGAGAGTATCGACGATCTCTTTAAACGGGTAGATGACGCGCTTTATCGCGCCAAGAATGATGGCCGTAATAAAGTCCTGGCGGCATGAAACTGGTGTATCGGATAAAGCCCCGCTACAATGCCCATCTTGATGAAAAAGACTATGGGTGGGTATCGTCTGCAATGGGAAGAACAGAAATAATCCTCACCATAATTATTTTAATGCTTATTATTTTCGGATTCTGGTTTATCTTCAGCGGCGAGATCTGGTTAGTGGCGGAATATATTGAAAACAGCATTTACCCCACTTTCGACGCGCTGTAACGCACGTTTAATCCGTTGTTTCACCTACCGAAATTATCAGGTATCGGCCAACTCAACAGGCGCGTAAGATATGCGCCGTTATCCTCCATTATGTTGGTAACGAATTGCTAAATCACTTGCTTATTTTGCCCGTGCTCTGACGGGCTTTTTTATTTCCGACATTTGCGCTACACCAGGCTATATCTAAAACGTCGTTATCCATAAAAGTGAGAAAATGATGAGCAAGAAGATCCTGATGCTGGTGGGCGATTACGCCGAAGATTACGAAACCATGGTCCCTTTTCAGGCCTTACAGATGATTGGTCATCAGGTTGACGCCGTCTGCCCGGATAAAGCGAAGGGTGACTATGTCATGACCGCTATCCATGATTTCGACGGTGCTCAGACCTATAGCGAAAAACCGGGTCACCGTTTTATCCTCAATGCCGATTTTTCCGCCGTTAACGAGCAGGACTATGACGCCCTGCTGATCCCTGGCGGCAGAGCGCCTGAATACCTGCGGTTAAATGATGACGTACTGAAGCTGGTGCAGGCATTTGATGCCGCGCACAAACCGATTGCGGCCGTGTGCCATGGCCCACAGCTGCTGGCCGCCGCCGGGATCTTAAAAGGACGAACCTGTAGCGCCTACCCGGCCTGTGCGCCTGAAGTGCGACTCAGCGGCGGCGAGTACGCCGATATCGGTATCGATCAGGCTCACGTTGATGGTAACCTGGTCACCGCGCCGGCCTGGCCTGCGCATCCGCAGTGGCTGGCGAAATTTGCGAAGTTGTTGGAATAGGCCAGCAAGGCAACCTGCTCTTTACATACGCTCTTCAAGCCAGACGATCGACCGCAACAAAAAAGCGTTCTTCCGTCAAAAGAGCGCGTTCTTTAATGCTCTGAAACTCGCGCCGGATAAACCAGCCCGCTTCCGGCGCCATGCTCAGATAAAACACCTCACGAAATCCCGGAGCTTCAACACGCATTCTTACACAACCCGTTTCTCCTGCACGAAAGAGCTGCTCTGGCACGATACTGACACTACGCTCGCCATTCTGCAGAAGGATAGTCGCTATCTCATAGCGGCAAATTCCGCTGCTCAGGCTATAACCTAATGTGCTCAGATCGTGAAGATACTGACGTGATAACGTGACTTCAATGCTGGTGCCCGCAAACCACTCAATGATTTGCTGCGCCAGCCCCTCTAACCGCTCGCAGAATTCAACGATTTCAGCCTCAACTGAGGTGTTACCTGACGTTATGTTCTTGCTACTCTGTTGCACTTTTTTAAAGAAACGTTCTCTGGCTGACACGTTGTTGCCTCTGTTCATTTTCACACGGTTAAACCAGGATCAGCCCCCTGCGCTGACCGGCCATTTTTATCTTCCCGGATACTTCCTCGCCTTCTTAAACGAGGGAACCCTTTGTAGCTATTCCGCCGTTTTTTGTTTCATCAGGGCATAACGGGCAATCAATTGCTGCAGATGCTGTTCTGTTTGGCTCTGCTGCGCAGCAGGCCACGGCTGGTTTTGAGGCAGATCTGCCAGCTGTCGCAGTTGTTCCTCTGCAGGCACGGCACTGTTAAATGCTTGCATCATGGTAAATACCGCTGATTTCAGCTCGCTGACCGTCATGTACTTACCCCGCTGTTCATCAAGTGCGTTAAGCCGGTTCGCCAGTTGTTGCAATTGGGTCATTCCCTGATGCCAGCCAGTCAGATATGGCTGCGGAAGTGCAGCAACGTTAACCTGCTGCTGCCACTGTTGCGCCAGCGGTTTCGCCTCTTGCGGCCAAAGGATCAGCGCCTGCTGCACCAGGCTATCGCCGTAGCGCCATGCCCAGTCAGGTTTCAGTTCCCTAAGCTGTGCGAGCCGGTTTTGCGTCTTGCTAAGCCCTGCCAGTGGTGATGGTGACGCTTGTCGCAGCGCCTGCAACTGCGCTTTAGATAATTCGTCAGGTAAAGGCGCCAGAGTGGCATCGAGCTGCGTTTGAGCCGGGTCTGGTGTATGCATCGTCTGCCATCCCCATGCCACCGAGCTGGCAATCACCAGCATGGTGGCCATTCCGGCGACAAATGGCTTCCAGGGCTTCACCGGAGGCGGCGCGGTCATCACCTGCCTGTCCGGCAGCGGCTCCGGCTGCGCAACATAGCCCCTCCTGACGTGTTCTGTCTGGGCCGTAAAGCTGGCCGGGAGAACAGCACCGCCCGCTTCCTGCCCGCCGTCGCTGTTTTCCAGCCGTACCGCCGCGTTATGGACCAGGGTACGCAGGGCATCGAGCTGGCTGGCATGCCTCAGTTCAAGACGCTGCAATATGTCGCCCAGTGCGTTCAGGTGCTCTTCTGTCTGGTACAACTGGCTGAGGTCGGTACAGGTCAGCGTGAGGGTGCGCATCATCTGTTGTAACCGTCTGCTGAGCGCGCTGAGAATTTCCATACGCGCATGCACAGGCTGCGGCCAGATATTGCCCCACTGGCGGGAGAAGAGTGCGTCCAGTATTGCCAGTCCTTCGTTCATGCCGTACAGACCGGCAAGATGCGTTCGGACGAGCGTATACCAGGCCGCGGTCTGCAGTTCCACCCCGTTGTGCTCAAACAGCGACAGACAGAGCTTTTCCGCCTGCGGCCAGTTGATGTCCGGTCGCGCCGGGTGGGTCAGTTTGTTCATTTCGTCACGCAGGGCGGCGTAATCCGCAAGCGTACGCGGGTCGCCGCCGGTTTTGAGGTGGCGTTCGGATTGTGTCGTCATGATGGTTTAAGCCTGAATAAAAATCAGAGTGCGGCACGGGTATCAAGATACTGCTGCTGTTTCAGGTGGCGGATTAACACCCTGCCCTCCGGCATAAATTCCGTACCGTAACGGACCAGACCGATGCCCTTCAGCTCCGCGTCGATGGCGTAGCGCAGTTCGCCGGGAATAGCCTGCTCAAGCAACACCACATCGATTCTCTTAAGCCGGGGCTCGTACTTAAGCAATACAGACGATAAGATCCCCATCAGTTCATGGGTCGTACCCGGCATCCCCTGCAGAATTTTGGTCATATCCGGCAGACCATAGTCCGGCAGGTGCGCCAGCGTACCGGCGCGGCAGTTGAGCACGCGCTGCATGTTATCAAGTACGGATAAAATCACCTGGTTCTGCTCACTGACCTGGTGCAGGCTCAGACCACCGGAAAAATTACCAGTCAGCATTTCATACAGCGATGGCGTGTTATGTCCCTGTGGCATCAGTCATCCTTTCGCGGTTGTAATGTCAGATGGTTATTCCCGGCTTCAAGAATGCGCGGTTTATCCGGATCGAGATCTTCACGTCTGAGCACCTGTTTCCAGGTGTTGTTAACCATATCCGGATGGCGGAACAGCCCGACCACCGCGACAAACTTCGCGCCTTCTTCCATCGGCATATCAAGGCTCACATCCCCGCCCGGCTTCACCACCACGTCACGGCTGGCCAGAAGGTCCGCTTTAAGAATGGTCTCCCCGTCCTTCAGCAGCTGCTGATAGACCGTTTTGTCGAAGATCTTGCGGTCTTTCAGTTGATACACGCGGACTACCACCGGCTCAGACAGCGAGTTACTTTCGCGGGAATCGGTGTTCAACGCTTCACGGGCGGTGAAATCCAGATGCAGTACCTTAATTTTTTTATAAAACACAGCGTTAAATGCCGATTTAGTGCCATCAGTGATACCCTGCGTAATCCCACAGCCCGTGAGGCTGAACGCCAGCAGTGCAGGCAGCCAGCACGCGGGTTTAATCAAACTTGTACGTAACACGTCGGTTTCCTTGTTGTGGTGTTGCAGGTTGCAGGCCGGTGTAATAGCCCAGTTCCGTCGTAAAGGTTTGCGGGATATCATCTGCAAACGCTCCCTCCTCCGCCCCCAGTACGCCATTCATGCCGAGCCAGAAAGATCCTTCACCGAGCGGTGGCACGGCCAGTAGGCGGGTCAGGGTTGTCAGGGTGATTTTTGCCTTAAAACGCCAGCCAAGGTAGACACGCAGCATCACCAGGAAGTCCTGATACAGCAGACCGTCCGGTTTCCATCCCTGTGATTCCTGTTCGTTATCGGTGGACAGCGCGATCAGCAGCTGGCTGCTGGCATCCATCGCTTCATCTCCAAGTGGCGTGTTGCCATCCAGTAGAAAATCGTCATCACCGTAAAAACCCAGTGGCTGACTGACCTCCACCGGACGCAGGCAGTACGGGCTGACCGTCACGGTGGTATCCGGTGCCAGCAGGCTCACCAGGGCCTGAATCCCCTCCTGGGTTTTCCCCGGTTGCTGAAGTACACCCAGCAGAGCCAGAAAACGGGATACCGGTGTGGCAATGTGGTTCGCGGTGCCGGGAATACCCAGCCCCACCAGGCCCAGCAGCGACTGCGAAATGCTGTCGGTCCCGCCGGGCTCAAAGGTGGCCGGGTAAGAGTACTTACGCCAGATGCGGTAAAACTGCGTCAGGATGCGGTGGCTGAAGATATCCAGAAACCCCTGCAGCGCATCATGTCCTTCACGGCGCTGAGTGATGTCATCAAGATACGCCGTCGGCAAGGGGGAATCGACACCGTACATTCCCATGAAGGTCGCTCGAATAACCGGAGGCGTGTTGTCATCGTCTTCGTCATATTCGACACACTTCAGTTCACCGGCCGGGAACCCCATCCCCGGATGCGGTGCAAAGCGTACCGGGTCATCTGCGGGATGACTGGTTGAACCCATCAGTGGCCTGCCCGGATGACGTTTCTCCAGCAACTGACAGAAACGATAAAAATTCATGCGGTGCAGATCGGCTTCCAGCCGCAGGGTCAGCCGGGAATGCGGCGATTGTGCTTCTCTTCCCATTCCAGGCGCTCTCCTGTCGGTTGCAGAATGATAATCAGGCGGTTAAACAGATAAATGTCGGTATACAGCGCGAAGAAACGGCTCAGCATCTCGCCAAACAGGCAGATGTCGCCGCGCCCGGCAAAGCCGTGGCTGTCCAGCGTCACCTCAATCTGCACGCCACGAACCAGATAGCCCTGCTCAAAGCGCGCGGTTTCACTGTGTTTCACGTCGAGGATGGCTTCCAGGCGGCGGCGGTTCATCTCGCTGTCGGTCCATTCATACAGCGCCAGGGTCCCGCGCAGCACATCGGCGTTATCCATCATCGACAGAAACCCGCTGCCAAGGTGACTTAGCACGCGCCAGTGAAAACGGTCCTGCGCCGGTGGATAACAAGGCAGCGTTGGCGCACACAGGTTGCGCACGGCAATATTAGCCGAAGTCGTTTTCATCACCGTATCAAGTACAGTGCTCTGCAGCGCACGCCGTGGCAGCTGGCCGTTGGTACCGGTGAGCGTCAGCGACAGGCTCTCATCTTCCGGCACCGTATGGTTATCAAACGCTTCACCGCCGAGGATGAGCCAGGTGTTATGCAACCCGGATGGCCCCCGGCGCACGCGGGTGTGGTAATAATATTCCGGTGCTTCATGACGCATCATTCCGCCTTTGTGACGGAAGCTCGAAAACGGCACGTAGGTATGCTGGCTCGATGACATCACCGAATCCACGGTGTATATCTCGGTATGGCCATCCTGCACACGCATCGGGCGCAGCATGTATTCGGTTTGTAAGGAATTGAGCGTCAGTGGGTCAGATTCCAGCGGAAACAGGTTTATCACCGGCACGCAGTTCAGGCGCAGATGCTTTTCGGTAAAGCTGAAATCGTGCTCCCAGCGTTCTGCCAGCACCACATCGATTTCAAACCAGGGGAGTTCAGCCGGAAAGGCCACGCTCTCCAGTCCGCGCAGCCCCGTGAACATGAATTTCTCGCGAAAGGTGAAATACTCCAGCAGCAACTGGTAACCGCTGAAACTGCTGTCCCCTTTCGGCCACAGTCTGTCATCTTCACCAAACCCCAGTGCGGTGAAATACCCGTCCAGCGGTCTTCTGTTCGTGTCACCCGGCATCCGCAGCCAGAGGCGCGCAGTGTTCATGGTAAAGGCTTCATGCATGGCGCAGGCCAGTGGTGCGTCAGCATTGAAATAGAACGGGATCTGGCTGAGATCGACACAACTCCAGTCAGCCAGATGGCTGCAGCTGAAGCGCAGGCTGATGACCGAACGCCCGTCCGGATCAGTCGACAGGCGAGCATGCTCCAGTGCCAGTGGCTGTAGGGTTATCTCTTGAGTTGTGGTGTAGCGACAACGTGTGCCTTTTTCACCGATCGGTCGCGAGTTTACTTCGAAGCCTTTGTCAATATGCATCGGTTCTTTCATCTCACGCCAGTCGGGGGTGAACTCCACCACCGACATCGAGGGAATGGTGCGCAGGTAATGCGGCCACAGCAGGCTGACCAGCCCTTCGGTCAGTTCAGGCAGATCGTCATCAAGCTTCTCGCGAAGACGCCCCATGAGGAAGGCAAAGCCTTCAAAGAGACGTTCCACGTACGGGTCGCGCGCGCCCGCTTTATCAAGATTGAGCATTGCTGCCTGTTCAGGGTGAGCACGGGCAAATTCTTCGCCCGCTTCCAGCAGGTAGCGCATTTCAGCGTCGTAATAACGCAGGGTTAAGTCGTCCATAAAAACCTGAATATGTGTGTTTTAAAGGTATGCAGGTGTTGTTACCCACAAAGCACCGCACTTCCTGCCGGGTCAAGTGCAATCAGACCGGCCAGAAGCTGGTCCATCTCCGGCTGAAGCCGTGACTTATCGGCTTCAGTGCGTGTGGCTTTTATGCGCAGCAGTCGGAAGCGGCGCGATTTCACTTCAAACAACAGCGCCGGCGTCCACTGTGCGAGGGTGATGGACTGTGCGGCATTGTCGAGTTCACTCAGCAGATGCAGGGCCAGTTCATTCTTACCTTTCTGCTCGGCCACACGGGCCATCAGCAGTCGCAGTAACCATTTGTCTTTTGTGGAGTCGGTGCCCGGGCGTGTCTGAAGCCAGTGGAGTGTGGCATCCAGTCCTTCGCTGTCTGCTTTCTCCAGTGCTTCAGGTTCAAGCGCCAGAATATCGTTATCACCCGTACTGATAGCGCTGACAGGTTCATCCCGCCAGCCGGATATATCGTCCAGCACGCTCTGGTTTATCCAGTTCAGCGTGACCTCATCGGCAAACGGTGTCCCGTCGTTAAAGGCCAGGGTTTCAAGCCCGGTAAGACGGCGCAGCAGCCCTTTCAGGTCGGCTGTGATGATGTCGGCCAGCACATCCTGCCCCGACTTCATCAGGGCCTGATGGGTATACCACTGCAAATCCAGCCAGAGGTGATTGGCACCGCGCGAGAAGGTATTGTCCGCCTGCTCCAGTATTTCCAGCCAGCTCTGTTGCAGATAGAGTCGCTTGAGCATCGCCCGCTGGTCAGCTCGCGGCGGCTCGATGCGCGTTTTCCCGTCAGCATCCGGTGCCGGAATAGCACTCAGCGTGTCATGACGCAGGCTTTTCATCAGCCGGTGCGCCGCAAGCCAGCCACCGGGTTGCTCACGCAGGTACCCCGTCAGGGTGCGAGCCTGAGCCAGTAAGTCCTGACCCGAGGTGATGCGGCTCAGCACTGGAGCGTCCTGTTCTGTTGTGTGAGATGGCTGCTGACTACGTGTCTGATTGCTTGCGTTCTGCGGTACAACGGCATCCACGCCCCCGCCTTTCATCAGACGGGACTCAAGAGCGCTGTACAGGGCATTCAGCTCCGCCCGTGATGCTTCAGGCTCTGTCTCCAGGCTGTCAGCAATGAGCAGTAGCGCCCCGGCGGTACGCTGTGCATCCTCGCGTACGACCTCCGGGTACAGTGACAAACTGTCCAGTACACGGGTACCGCCGAGCCATTCCAGCGCGGCCTTGCGGCTGCGGTCCCGCCGGGGGTGAAGCTGGATGCCGTAGCGCTGCAATAATCCCGCCACCAGTTCAAGCCCTTCGGCGAAGCCAGCTTCGCCATCCTGGTGCAGGCGCGCCCAGCAGTAATAAGTCGCAACCCGGATATCTTTTGCCGTGGTGGTCATCAGTTTTTCGGCAAGCGTGCAAATCAGCCCGGTATCGATGCCGGAAAGCTTATTGACCTCCTCGCGAATGCGCTGGAAATCATCGTCATATCCCGGGTCTTCTCCCGTCGGACAGGTCACGCTGACCGGAGCAAGCCAGCGCAGCCAGCGTTCCGTACGAGTCTGCGCCTGCTGTCGCAACAGGGTTTCATCCGCCTGACAGGCGGCAACCAGATTCTGCAAAATATCCATTATTCCGTTCCGTCCATATCACTGCTTTCCGTACTGTCCATCAGCGCCTGCGCCGTGGCCACGCTGTCGACGCTGAATATCTGATCGGGCAGCGTAAAGCCGCGCAGTGCCAGTAACGCCAGCGGCCCGCTGCCCAGCTGTGAACGCAGCACCCACTGCAGGGTACGGCCATCCGGCGCGGTGAAACTCATCATCCACTGACTGCGATCAAGCTGCGCACACTTGCTCTGGTCCAGCCAGCGAATAAAGCCCCAGGTCCCGCTGTAATCCCCGAACAGACGCGCACCGGCGTTGACCGTGGTCCAGGTCAGCATGGTTCCCGGCTTGTACGTGTCTCCCGGCCAGCGGAAGGACTGCCAGTCAGCCATCTGGTTGAAGTAGTGCAGCTTTTGTCCATCAACAGTCAGTTGCGTCTCCACCACCTGCGGTACCGGACGCGCCTGCAGTTCGAAGCTGATACCCTGGCTGCCGTCGGTAAACAAAATGTCCGACAGCTGACTCAACTGATTAATCGCCCGCAGGAAGGCCGGGTTAAAACTCAGCCCCTGGCTGTTGACTTTATCCGGCACCCACTGGCTACCCTCCTTGTGAAGAACACCACCGAGCTCTGTCGTCAGGAAGCGTTCAATACGTCCGCTGTCCTTACGCACAAATTCAGCCAGCATCGGCAGGGAGGCATCACTTTTACTCGCGGCAAACGGGAAACGCCCGTCAAATGCGGTGTGCCAGTTCGCCACCACAGAGCGGCTCCACTTGTCATTGAGGCTCGCCGCCGATGGCTGAAGTACGGTTTCCCATGCCTGGGTCAGCGGCTGCACAAACATCGTGCTGCCAAAACCACTCCACTCTTCGCCAAGACTTGCCGAAATCAGACTGCCGTATTGCTGGGTGTCGGTCAGGTCCACGCTTTTGCCCTGAAATACGGTCTGCGCCAGGGTCTGCATCATCGCCTGCGGGTCAGAGGCACTGGCCACCTGTTGCAGTCGTAGACGCACGCGGGTGATACGGGTCAGGTACGTCTGCAGGCTCAGGGAGTTATCAGCCGACATGACGTTGCTGCCCTTGTTTTTACCCAGAAGCTGAAGCAACGGTCCAAAGGTGTCATCCAGCGGCCCCTGCGGTCCTGACGCAGACTGGTCAATCACCGGTTTGTCCTGCCCGCCCACCAGGTCTTTGGCCGATTTGATGATGGAGTCCGAAAGAGCTTCGCGCTGCTGTCCGGTCTGTCCCTGCCAGGCGAGGGTATTCATCAAGGCGATCAGCGGTGACTGGCGGACATCACTCATCAGCGTCAGCTGGTCTGTGACATCCGCTATGTTGTTCGCCGGATTAAGTTGCAGGCTGTTGAGGAAGCTCAGCCAGCTGCCAGCAAAGTCAGTGAAGTAGCGTTGTGTCAGACGCGCTTTCAGTGCTTCCGGCGACAGGTCTGAGGAGACGGCTTTCCGGCTGTCGCTCAGTACCCAGTCTATTTCATCGCGGCGGGAATTTGCGGCCTTTTCGATAGCCTGCTGAATCCCCCCCTCCCAGGCCTGACGGGTGAACATTCCCGGTACCACCTCATCGGTGGTAAACAGGCGACGGGCATCGGTACCGCCGGTCATGTCCTCCAGAGACACATCGGCAAAGTTACGGCGCACGGATTTGAGCATGTTCTCGTACAGCGTGCTTTCCGCGTTGCGCCGTCCTATCTGCTGCAGCAGCACCTGGCGGCCCTGGCTGACCAGCTGCGCATCTGGCGTAATTTTCCACTGTGGCTGCGCTGGCAGTTCGGATATATAGAAAGCCCACAAATCCGGTGACAGGCTTTGCCACAGGCCTGTCGAGATACCCATTCGCGTCGGCTGCACGGTTTTCATAGTCTGCGCGTAGAATGCGCCGTCGGCTTTATCCGGACGAGCCATCATCAGCCAGGCTTTCAGCTGGTCATAGCCCGGTTTCGCCAGTCGTGGCCGCTGGTCACTGTTGGGGGCAGAATTTGCCAGCGCGCTGAGCTTCTGCTTAAGCGCCTCATTTGCCGGGTCGCGTATCAGGCGATTGTTTGCCACGCCGTACCAGGGCAGCATCGCATCAAGCAGCTGCTGATTATGGTCGAGGCCGAAGCGCTGATACCAGGGCGCTCCGTCCTGGATACTGTGCTGCAGGCGGCCGGCATCATTGCGCAGAGTATGCAGGGCCGTCAGCTGGTAATCCGATACGGAAGGATGCTCCACCAGGGCATGCGCCTGCTGCGCAACAGAGACTATCTGCATGCGGTTGACCGCGAACGACAGAAGTGTTCCCGCCCCCCAGACGCCAATCATCGCCATCAGCGTCCAGGCAAGCGTCTGCTCCCACGCCATACCGACACGGCGGCCACGCACGCGGGGGCAGTCGTCAACGATACCCTGCCAGGTTGCCGGCAGGGTCAGTGCATGACGCTGTGACCCCGGAATATACTGCTCAGCGTCGGCTGTGCTCGCTGACGTACCGGCAGTTTTCTTCTCCGGCAGGCTGAACATCAGCCCCCGCAGGGGAACGCGCTGCTGGGAGGCAGCCAACCATGGCACCAGTTGCTCAGTCCAGCGGACGATACCGCCGTCTTTGAGATGCTGACCCAGGCGCAACAGGAAGTCGTGGCTGTTGTTCTCAGTGACCTGACTCACACCCTGCGTTCGCAATGCAGGCAGCATCCGCTCAAGCTGACGTGTAATATCGTCAGCTTTGGCACGCAGCGGGAAGCTTGCGCCTACCGCCTGCTCAGGACGCGTATCCTGCGACCAGTTGCTGTCACACAACTGCCACAGCCAGACCGGGGCGGAATAGCGCAGCAGTTCGCTGATTTTTTCCAGCCCGCGTAAATCGTTGTCGCTGATTAGCGGGGTCAGCTTAAGCGACTGCGGTAGTACACGGATAATCCCGTCCAGCGGGCGTCCGCGTCGCAGCTTGCGCAGCGCGATGTATTTTTCGCGGTCGGGCTCCGATGCCAGGCTGCCGCCGTAAATCAGCACGGTGCGGTTACCTTCAAGCCACTGCTGCTGTTGCATGCCGGGTACCAATTGTTCGATTGCCGCTTCATCGCCAGTGATTAACAACAGCCGGACTTTGCTACGCCAGAACGACGAGTACCGTCTTCTGAGATGCCTGCTCAGTGCTGAAAAATTATATTGATCCGACGATCTTTCTTCATTGTGATTGTTTTCACCATCAGGCGTGACGGGAGAGGGATTTTGTTGCCTGGACAACGTAAAAAATACCAGGGTGCATAATGTTGTGGTCAGGATGATGAAACCTGCCAGCACATACCAGAAATTATCGTCACCACTACCGGACGGTAACTGCGCTGTCTGTGCAAAAATAAAGAGTATCATCAGCAGAACTGCCACGATAAGTAGCCCTGCTCCCAGTGGCTTTGAAACCTTTTTCATGCCGGTTATTCCTTTCCGGAGTGTCGTGCTACCCTGATAAATTCCGGGCGCTGAAGGCGGGCTGTAATTCGTCTCAGCAAAATGGCCAGCCCAGGCAATGTCACTATCAATGACAGCAGAAGAAGAGAGATCCCTGCCCAGGAGAATGCAGTTGAAGGGAAATAGCGGATCATCAGACTGTACAGCCCAGCATTGAGCAGTAATGCCATAAGAACAGATCCCCCGGGAAAGGGTGGTTGAATAGCGAAATGATCATGCCCGATTGCGGGGGCGGCGTTTCCGAGCGTCACTACCCAGGCATCATCTTCACCTTCGAGAAGAAGCCACTGGCTGGCGGGGCCATAAGCAGCCATCTCAGCCGCAGCGCCAGTCATTGCCCAGCCAGCAAGACCGCCATACCGGACACTGGCGGTATCATAGTCAATGACACCGCCAGTGCCAATGCTATCGTACAAAGGAACCGACAGATCATTCAGCACCCTGCTCACTGACTGCCGTGGCGCATCTGAGAGTCCACTGTGCCAGACAAGGTGTTTCTTGCTGGCAGGCGTGAGAGCCATATCCCGTAATTCAGTGAGTTCCGTTGCAAGCATACGGGTGTTGAGCGGCATCGCCCGGAAAACCCGTAACGCATTTTTTTGCTCACCCGGATTCAGCATCGATGGCGGCATCAAAAATAACGCGCTGGCAAATTCCGGCAGAACATCATTGGGCAAACGATAGTGCATGGCTAGTACCAATACCGGCAGCGTTGTTAATCCCATAAACTGATTCCAGTCATCAAAGGATGAGTCTGCGTCCTGAAAATGAATCTCAGCTTTCCAGGGAGGGGAACCTGCTGACCAGATACGATGGAATGATTGAGATTCACGGTCTTTGTCGCTACCGTTGGTCTGAACAATAATCTGGAGTGGGCCGGAAGGATATCGCCGCCGAATCGAGGGCATTATCTGAGCAATGAGATGACGAAGCAGTTGCTCAAAACGTGAAATACCGGGTGTAAGCGGTTCGTCTGGCAACATCGTGAGAGGCGATGTGTCTGTACTTTCCTCTTCCTGCGTATGTGCAAGACGAGCTAACAGTCCCTTATCGGCAGTGATGAAAACATGGCTGAGAATGACAAGATGCTGTTGTGCACGTAAGCGCCACTTCAGACGCATGTTCCGGCACCACTCATTCCAGTTCCAGACACAAATTGCCAGCATTTCCTGACTGAAAGTATAGACCGCGATGGCTGCCGAAATGCCCGCAAATGTCCAGGTCGTCAGTGGTAACCAGGCCCCATTGCTCAATGAAAGTAACCCTGTCACCGGTGATTTTAGTACCACAACAAGCAGTCCAGTGCAAAGTCCGAGAATAATAATCAACAGACAGATCCACGGTGACCAGGCCGGTGCCTGCTCTTTTTCAGGCACTTCCGGCAGAGACCATCCCATCAGCCAACCTCCATATCCGGCATACTTGCAATGACACTCGCACCACACTGCGTCTTGCAGCCGTGCAATACAATTCCACGCCCGTTTTCTTCATACGCAGAAACATCGCATTCAATAATTTTATTAATGCCGTGTTTCGGGCAACTGACGGTATCATTCAAAAGTGCGGCATTTTTACCGGATATATCGAAACTGGATGAGGCTGATGTGACTTTGCCACCATGCGTAGTGGCATCCCCTAAAACAACGATGTATCTACTCATTTAATAACCATACTCCTTTGCCTTTTCTCGAATCATTTCCTCGATACCCGTTTCCCGACTTATCATTGAAGGTTCATTAATACTTTCAACAATCCCGGTGTTCATATAAGGATCAGCGCCAGTGGTCCAATCAGCAAGGTATCGGAGCTTTGAAAGGAATTCTTTATCCCATGTAGCATCGCAGTAACCTATCGGTAAATCATAAGCAACTACTCTGGACATAAATTTCTTGCTTCCCGGCAGTGTGCTGTGATCTGTTGGTTGAGAAACATAAGTTCGTAATCTTTTATCTTTTTCTTCGAAAGTTTCCTTCCTAGTTATCTCTTGCACATAACCACTTGGAAGCTCCTTATAGCCGATTACAACATCTTGATTTGGATATAAATTGACATAGTTATCATATGTATTGTCATATTTCTCTCCAGTTTTAGGGACTACTTCCCCCCACCCATCCTGTTGTTTTGAGTCATGCTCTTTACCAACTCTGGTTACATCAAATTCGGCCAACTCACTGGGATTAATTGGCTCAGGGACTTTTTCTGCATTTACAAACACTGTTTGCCATTCTGGAGGGTCTGGATAGGTGATGCTGCTGCTTTGATATTGGTCGCCTTTATCATCCCAGAAGGGTTTTCCATCAGGTAAAGTACCAAATGGTGTCTGCTTATCAGGATAAGAGCCGCATGGCGTATTCCTAGCCAACATCCTCTGGTACAAATTATTTTTAAATCTCACAATTAATGGATGTGGATTCCCATTTTTATCATTAGGTAAGCCCTGCCACCCTATCGAGCGAAGCGGTAATGACCCCATAACTCGGTCATGAGGGCAAAAATAAATATACGTTCTGCCATGATTATCACGTTCTTGTATTTTTCCAGCCCGTATTACATTCTCACCTTCAGGCTTCCAACTCGAGTTATCAGTAAACTTGCCTACACATAACCCTTTATAACCCACGGAGGACAGATGTGAGGATTGCTTTGCAATTTTTTCAATTATTGATGACAAAGTATTTTCGCGTCCACTTGGAGAAATTCTCTCTTGTTGAGGAATTGAAAATTCATTAAGCTGGCTATTATGCATTGCATAAGGGGAGTTTAATATAAAAAGAGCATCTGGTCCTTTTTTTGCTAATGTGACTGCGGCTAGCGAAACCATTGTTCCTTGGCTATGAGAGATAATACTAACTGTATCGTTAGGATATTTATCCCGGATAAGGTCTAAAAGATCTGCTAATCGCTTAGCTGCATGTGAATAATATTTTCTTGGCGGAGCGTTTGTTAAAAGTCTATCTTTATCTTCATTGAAATACTGAAGTTTCGCTCCAGGAATTCCCGCCAGATTCTCATCGAATCCATAGTTACTCCAAAGCGAGTGTAAGTTATTCGTGCCATTTTGGAATGGGCCACCTCCCCATATATATGGCCCTTTTTTCCGAATATCATCTGGTTTTATACCTGTCCTTTTCATTTGATGATAATCTTCACCATCCACATTAGCTAACGGAATAACATATTTATCCTCTTCCCCCCTCACAGAAGAATATCCCCAATAGAATCGAATGATTGGAGAACGCTCAGAATTTTCAATAAGTTCTCTGCGAGCTAAAGGTGAAGGTGACGAGTTACTTTTCCCTCCCTCTTCCTCACAATCTGTACTATATTTGTTCGGCTTCAATTCAAATTGAGTACCATTGAGCCCCAACCTATCATTTAATCCGTCGCAGAGAGACACTTCCGCATTTTGATACCATTCACCTGTTGAGTTAACACCATGGACGAGTATTATCAAACCAGGAAGATGAGGAGGTAAATCGCATCCTCCACGGACCTTTATATTTTTATGAGATGGGCTTGAACGCCATGAGGGTTTCCCATTGTCGTCATACTTCAACTCTAAAGCCCTAGTTGTTTCTGTTTTTTCACTCATTAGAAGCATCCTTTTATTATCTGTTAGACAAGCCGTTGCTTATCTTATTATTGGGACACCATGTAACTGAAGGATATATATAATAACATATGACAAAGCCACACACATACACCACTTACCTGCTTTTTTCCACCCACCATTAATAGGTTTATGAAAAAACCCAACAAAAATATATAAGAGACTGCCAATCACAAGAGAATATAAACACATTATAAAGAGTATTAATCCTAACATAGGTATTCCATCAATATTATTTAACGACCTGTAAGTGTTATGACCATATCATCTATCATATCCGAAGAATTAAGTGTCGTTGCCCCCTGCGAGTCTGTTATACCAGTGACAACTGATCCGTTTGGCATAGTTATTTTATAGGCTTTTCCTGGGAGCGGTTCTTGGGTTAATGCATTTCTGATAATAAATTTTTCGTCAAAACATTCTGGTTCGAATGACTTCATAACTCCTTGCATACTACCGGAACCAGCTTTTTTTATTCCTGAGTTCTTTATAAACAATTTGCCAGGACCACCAATCTCAACATTCCCGCCGCTGATTTTGATATAGCCGCCTCCGCATATCAGCGTCAGCTCGTCCTGTGCCGTAACAATCAGTTTCCTGCCACTCGAAATATGCGTGTCCTGTGTCGACCAGGTGGTGATATTCCCACCCTGAGCCTGAATATCAATGTCGTTTTGCGAGCTGAAAAGTTTTGCCCCTTCACGACTGTACAGGCTGAGTTGTTTACCGGCCGCCAGCGTAAAGTCCTTCTGCACACCGACATCCAGCTGTTTACCCGCTGTCAGCGTCATATTATCACTGGCTGATAGCTGCATATCTTCGCCGCTCACCAGTGCCATGCCTTTTGGCGCACTGCCCAGAATCACTTCCTCATGCAGTTGCCCGATTTTTTGTTTCAGGAGTTTTTGCTGGCGACTGACATCAGCAACCAGTGCCTGAGCCTGCCGTGCGCTGGCAGCAAGAGACTCCATTTCCACTAATGCTGCTGAAAGCCTTGCAAGCGCTGGCTCCATATCGAGGACCTGGCCCTGCGCCCTAGCCTGACCGTCAGCACTGATAAAAATCCCTTTCTGCGCCCGGATGGCACCCCAGCTGTCGGTTCTGAGCTCAAACCCCTCGCCGCGCTGCTGTTTCTCGCTGTCCACCAAGTGGCCGAGATTCAGCTGGCTCTTGCCGCCGTACTCCGTACTGACCTTGATATGCTCTTTTCCGCGCTCGTCGTCGAGGCGGATTTTGTTGTTCGCCGGGGTGCGCAGCACGTTACGTTTATAGTTGCGGATGGTGACGTGGTCACCGTGCGCCGAGTCGTGCAGCACACCGGCAATGTACGGCCGGTCCGGGTTGCCGTCTTCAAAACCAATCGCCACCTCGGTACCCGCCAGCAGCGGCAGGTGCAGGCCGTACGTGTCGCCGGCATACGGGCGGGACTGGCGGACCCGCAGGCTCTCGAATCCGGTCTCCCAGTTGTCCCGGTCAAACAGCATGTTGACGCGGTAGCGGCCGTCTTTATCGATATGCCCGTAGGTGTCATTTTCGGTGGTACTGGTGACGCGGGCCGGTAAGGTGCCGGCCATCACCGGGCGGCTGCCTGGCGCCGCGCGGAAACAAAAATCGGTGCTGTCCGGGATACCGTCAAACCTGACGCCAAAATCTTCATCACGCCGGGCATGGCTGTGCATCGCCGTGACAACCACACCCTGCGCAAACACGTCTGCCACTTCGTACCCACCGGTGACTTTCACTACCTGCCCCGGAGAGAGCACCGGACAGCTGGTGAAAGCCCTGGTCTTCGTCTGGCCATTCAGGTAACGTTCGTGACGAATGCGGGCGTAAAACGCCCCGGACTCCGGCGCCGGGTTACGGTCATACGCGCTGCCCTGCGTCAGATAATTATCGCCGTAATGATAGGCCTCACCACAGGTGGTGGTATCCCCGCCGGTCGCGTCAACCCGGGCGTTCATGTCCTCCGTGGCCTGACGGTAGTTGTAATCGCGGGTGCTGACCGCCTTCTGGACCACGTTATGGTGGCTCTCCATTTCCCACACCGAGTCCACACCCTGCGAATGCTGCCCTGACGGCGGCACCGACGGCAGCGTCAGGCCTTTCTCATACCCCTGCTGGCTGTCGTAAAACTCCACCACGTCGATGTTCAGCCGCGTGTCGGTGGTGAAGCGGAACCAGATACCGACTTCATCCAGCAGGCGGGTGATAAAGTGCAGGTCGTTCTCACCGTACTGCATCACCTGCTCACGCCGTGGATACTCTCTGGTGAGCGAAAACAGGAAATCCTGGCCGCGCATGCCGTGGCGCTCGCGCAGGATTTTCTCCACAATCTGCGGGACGGACATGTCCTGGTAAATGGCGTTCTGGTGCGAGCGGTCAAGCAGTGCCAGACGCGGCTCAAGCGTCACCGCGTAGCGGGTTTCATCTTTTGAGGTGCCAAGACGCTCAAGCCCGCTCACCATCCCCTGTATCACCCGCACCAGCTGCTGCACCTTAATGCCATAACCCTGGTCAACCGGAGCCTGCAGCGTCAGGGAAGCCGCTTTCATCAGCATCATCTCTTTGCTGATGGCATGGTCCGCGCTGGTGAATTCAATACGGTAGCGGAAGGGTTTGCTCAGGGCTTCATCGCCCTCAAACGCCAGCACATCAAGCCCTGCGTCACAGCCCTTCACCGAAAGCAGGTGATGGCTGTGGCTGAATCTCAACGGGGGATTACTGCTCATGCGTGCACTCCTTCTGTGAGGTCAAACGCCAGTACAATCCCCTCTTCATCACTCCAGCCAAGCGTCAGGGCATGTGGTTTCTTTTTCGCCGCCATGTGGGTCAGCAGCTGCTGGCTCAGCACCGGTAAAATCTGCTGGTTCAGCAGGCTGTCGATGTTACGCGCACCGGTGTCCGGCAGCAGGCAGGCGGCGGTCAGGGCGTCATACAGGCTCTCGTCAATCTGCGTGGTCAGGCCGTAGTGTCGGTTCAGGCGCTTACTGACCTGTGCGAGCTTCATCTCCACGATGGTACGCATGGCTTCCTGCGTGAGCGGACGGTAAATCACCGTCTGGAAACGGGCGAGTAAGGCTGGCTGGAAGTGGTCACGCAGCAGCGGACGCAGCAGTTCGTGCAGGTCGGCTTCTGTCGCCTCCGGCTGTTCATCCAGCAGTTGCATGATGTGGTCGCTGCCGAGGTTCGAGGTCATCAGAATTACCGTGTTACGGAAGTCGATTTCACGCCCCTCGCCGTCGCGCATAAAGCCCCGGTCAAAGACCTGATAGAACAGGTTCATCACGTCCCGGTGGGCCTTTTCCACTTCGTCCAGCAGCACCACGCTGTACGGGCGCTTGCGCACGGCTTCGGTGAGAATACCGCCCTGGCCGTAGCCGACGTAGCCCGGCGGGGAACCCTTGAGCTGGGAGACGGTGTGCGGCTCCTGGTATTCGGAGAGGTTGATGGTTATCAGGGATTTCT